>JAEEIN010000038.1 GCA_016281385.1 Lachnospiraceae bacterium
AGTTTCAAGGCATCCTTCACATCTCCGATGGGAGTGGGATCTTCCACCTTCTGTTCCACGGAAAAAGAAAAAGTGGAGCCGACACCGTATTCACTTTTGACTTTAAGTTTCGAGCCCATCATGGCAAGGAGTTTCTGGGAAATGGCAAGACCAAGTCCCGTTCCTTCAACGTGACGGTTTCTCACTTCATCAAGGCGTTCAAAAGGGATAAAGAGCTTTTCAAGGGCTTCCTCCTTCATTCCGATACCGGTATCGGATACGGAGAAATCGATCTTTACCGCGGATTCTCCCGCGGAGGCGAAGCCCACGTTCAGCGTAACGCTTCCCTGCTCCGTATACTTAACCGCATTGATGAGGATATTCATCGCGATCTGCTTAATTCTCACTTCATCGCCAAAAAGCTTGACGGGAAGGTTCGGATCCACATTTACAATGAACTCAAGATTCTTCTCCTTCGCCCTTATTCCCGTCATATTTATGATGTCATTGAGCATTGAAGACGATTCGTAGCTTGTGGGAACAAGCTCCATCTTTCCCGCTTCGATCTTTGACATATCAAGAAGATCGTTGATAAGGCTTAACAGCGTAGCGCCTGCGCCTTCGATATCCCTTGCGTAGCCCTTGATGCTGTCCTGATCCGTCTCACGGATGACCATTTCGTTAAGGCCCAGGACCGCATTGATGGGAGTACGTATCTCGTGAGAGATATTTGAAAGGAACTCACTCTTTGCGGTGTTGGCGGCATCTGCTCGTTTCGCCATCTCTTCGAGTTTCCTGTTTGCCTCTTTTAGTTCCCTGATGTAGGTCTGTGTCTTCGTATCGTCAACGATCTCCAGCATAAAGCCCGTAAGACTTCCGCCCTTTTTATGGTAGAAGGGCTTTACCATGACCTTAAGGTCCTTATCTCCGCGATGCAGATACTTTGGTTCCACTTCATGATCGGCGGATTCTCCGATCCAGTGACCGAATTCCTTTCTTAACAGAGGCTGCATTATAGGTCTGTCCAGAGACAGTTCGTTAAGTTCAGGGAAAAACTTCCTTGCCACATCGTCGGCACCCACAAAATTGCGGTTTCCGTCCAGAATGGCATAGCCGTGATCGTCCCTGTTTTCAAGATAGAACCGGACATTGGCCGCCACATCGTATATGGCTATCCTTCGAAGGATTATGAGGATGATGAACTGGTAAAAGACATAGCCGAAGGGTAAAAGCTCCAGCCTAAGATGCAGCGCCCTCTCCGCAAAATAACTTATTATGACCAGGATCTCTCCCGCTCCGAGTAAAGCTACATATATCCAGGACGCTTTGTTTCTATGGTAGATGGAATAGATGACTATGGCGATGGGAATGATCATGTACATGATCAGGATCACCATATAAAACTTATGATGAGGACCGTATTCCTTTGCAAGATAGGCTATACCGCCCTCATCTCTAAGTTCATATTCAGAATAATGCCAGGGAAGATACCCCGCGGTAAATACGGAAACAAGGATCTCGATGTTGATAAGAACAATACTGACCGTCCACCAGCGTCTGATACGGATGCCGCAGATCTGACACATGCCAAGCATCAAAAAAAACGTAAGGAAGGTTCCCCCGAAATAGGACAGCTTCGTGGCAAGCAGTGCTTCATCCGAGTTCTTTGCCATACTTACGGCTACATATGTGACCGACACAAAGACGGTGGTTACAAATAACAGTATGAAATATGTGGACTTCTGATACTTTGTGATCTTTAACAGCGCCACAAATTCCACCACTGCCACTGCCAGAACGGCTATGTAAGCAACATTATCAAACATCCGTATTCCTCTCCGTAAAAGCGGGGCACAGAATTATCAGCAGCTTTCAAGAGCCTGCTTAAGATCCTCAATGATGTCGTCCGCATTTTCGATACCTACGGAAAGTCTCACCATGTCGGGCCTTACGCCGCCGGCCATCAGTTCCTCATCCGTAAGCTGACGGTGGGTTGAGGAGGCGGGATGAAGAACACAGGTATGCGCATCCGCAACGTGGGTCGCGATGATGGCAAGCTTTAAGTGCTTCATGAACTCCTCGGCAGCCTTTCTTCCGCCCTTGATACCAAAGGAGATGACTCCGCAGGTACCGTTGGGAAGATATTTCTTTGCCCTTTCGTAATATTTGTCTCCCTCAAGACCGGGATATGTTACATATTCAACCTTCGGATTCTCCGAAAGGAATTTTGCTACATTTGCTGCGTTTTCGCAATGTCTCTGTACCCTTACCGCCAGGGATTCAAGACCAAGGTTAAGAAGGTAAGCGTTCATGGGAGCCTGGATGGAACCAAGGTCTCTCATAAGCTGAGCCGTAGCCTTTGTGATATATGCTCCGGCATTTCCGAACTTCTCGGCATAGGTAATGCCGTGATAAGAATCATCCGGTGTGCAGAGTCCGGGGAACTTATCCTTATGTGCCATCCAGTCAAACTTGCCGGAATCAACGATTACACCGCCTACGGAAGCATCGTGTCCGTCCATGTACTTTGTTGTTGAATGGATAACGATATCTGCGCCCCACTCAAAAGGTCTGCAGTTGATGGGGGTTGCGAAGGTATTGTCAACGATGAGCGGAACACCGTGAGCATGTGCTGCCTTAGCGAATCTTTCGATATCAAGAACGATAAGCGCGGGATTTGCGATGGTCTCACCGAATACGCACTTGGTGTTGTCCTTAAATGCTGCCTCAAGCTCCTCGTCGCTGCACTCGGGATCGACGAAGGTAAACTCAATGCCCATCTTTCTCATAGTAACGTTAAAGAGATTGAAGGTTCCTCCGTAAATGGAAGAAGAAACAACCACATGATCTCCGCAGCCCGCAAGGTTAAATACCGAGAAGAAGCTTGCCGCCTGTCCCGAACTGGTAAGCATTGCTGCGGTACCGCCTTCGAGTTCTGCGATCTTTGCGGCTACAAGATCGTTGGTGGGATTCTGAAGCCTTGTGTAGAAATAACCGGAAGCTTCAAGGTCAAAGAGCTTGCCCATATCCTCGCTGGTATCATATTTGAATGTGGTGCTCTGGATAATGGGAATAAGCCTGGGCTCGCCGTTTTTAGGCGTATAACCGCCCTCTATACATTTTGTTTCCTGTCTCATTTTATGCTCCTTTGCGTAATAATTTATTAACAACTAAAATCCGAGCTTCTTAACGGTTTCTTCCGCATCGTCAAGGATGCGTCCGAACTTCGTAAGGGCACGCTCAACCGGTGCGGAGGTGGTGAAGTCAACACCTGCATGCTTAAGCTCATCGATGGGATATGCGCTTCCGCCCATGGAGAGGAACTCAAGATACTTCTTAACCGCTGCGTCACCGTCCTTTAAGATAGCTTCGGACAAAGCGATGGATGCGGAATAGCTGGTTGCGTACTTATATACATAGAAAGGTGAGTAGAAGTGAGGGATCCTTGCCCACTCATACTGAACCTCGTCATCGATCACAAGCTCGGGTCCGAAATAATCTGCGATGAGACCTTTATAAAGAGCATTGAGTGAATCGGGAGTAAGAGCCTCACCGTCTTCTGCCATCTTGTGTGCGGCACGTTCGAACTCCGCAAACATTGTCTGGCGGTATACGGTTCCCTTGAAGCCTTCGAGATACTCGTTAAGAAGCGCAAGTCTCTCGGCGGGATCCGTTGTTTTTGTAAGTAGCTGCTCAACTAAGAGGTTCTCGTTACAGGTGGAAGCTACCTCGGCTACAAAGAGGGTGTAATCCGCATTCTGAGGCTCCTGGGTGTGAGCAGAAAGCCATGTGTGCTGGGAATGACCCATCTCATGAGCAAGGGTGGAAACACTGTCGAGGGTTCCCGTAAAGTTTGTAAGGATAAAAGGATTTGATCTGTATGTACCGGAGGAGAAAGCACCGCCTCTCTTACCCTTGTTGGGATATACATCGATCCATCTGTCCTTATATGCCTGTGCTACGCGATCCACATATTCCTTACCGAGAGGAGCAACGGCGTCAAGCACCATCTGCTGAGCCTCTTCGTAGGTATAGATCTTTGTGCTTCCCTTTGATAAGGGAGTGTAAACATCGTAATAGTGAAGCTCGTCCACGCCCAGTATTCTTTTTCTCAATGCCACGTATCTGTACATCTCGGGCATGAACTTTCTTACGGTATCAACAAGTCCGTCGTAAACCGAAGCGGGGATATGCTCGTGAGCCATTGACATTGCCCTTGAGCTTTCAAACTTGCGGACGCTTGCGGAAGCAACCGCTTCCTTTACACAGCCGTTGTATGCAGCCGCAAAGGTATTGATGTGCTCCCTGTATCCCTTGTAGTAGCTTCTGAAGGCATTCTCACGAAGCACACGGTCGTCGGAATTCTGAAGGAAGATGAAGTTGGAATCCGTAACTTCATGTTCTTCGCCCTTTGAATCCTTTACGCTGTCGAATTTAAGATCCGCATTCTGAAGATTGCTTGCAACCTTATCGGGAGTACTGAGTGCTTCAAGGAAGTTCGCGATGAGTTCCTCGCACTCTGCGGAAAGAACGTGGGGCTTTCTGTCAAGAAGCTTCTGCATGCGGAATGCATAGGGCTCAAGCACGGGATCCTTTACTGCCTTTGCAAGCTCCTCATTCGATAAAGATAAGATCTCGGGCTCGGAAAAAGAAACCGCCTGCATGAACTCGGCGTATGTCTGCATAGCCTTCGCTTCCATTGCCTGGGCATCGCCCTTTCTTGTATCCTCGGTAAGTCTTAAATTTGCATAACAATAAAAGTTATCAAGCTTTAACGAAACCTCTGTCTCGTAATCAAGATATTTGCGTATGGAAGCCGCATCCTTAAGCGTACCCTTAAAGGATCCCGCCTTTGCGATAAGCTCCTTTAACGGTGCAAGGGATGCTTCCCATTCCTCATCGTTTTTATAAAGGGTCTGTAAGTCCCACTTATACTTTTCCTCGATGTCTTTTCTTTCTTTGTTCTCTGTTGCCATTCTCATATTTCCTTTCTTTTTGGGTGCTTTGTTTCTTTTTCGCACTATTATACTATATTTTTGTAACTATTTTCATTAAATTCGTGTAAAATGGATTTAAAAATAAAAAGGACGGTATCAACATGCGGATCTGGCTTACGAGACACGGTCAGACAGACTTAAATAAAGCACACCTGATGCAGGGCCTTACGGACGAACCCTTAAACGAGACCGGCAGACGCCAGGCCATGGAGGCAAGAAAGCGTATCGGAGACATAAAATTCGATGCTGTCTATTCAAGTCCCCTTTCAAGGGCGGTGGAAACCGCCTCCGTCATCGGCGGAGTGGACATTTCCGAAGTCATAAAGGATCCAAGGCTTATCGAAGTGGATTTCGGAAAATACGAGAAGCGCAAATACTGGCTTCTTGGGCTGATAATGTCCCTGTACTGGGCTCTTCCGGAGGTTTTTCCCTGTCCCCGGACTGTCGAGAATGTCGAATCCATGGTAGCAAGGAGTTCTTCTTTCCTAAAGGAGCTTGAGGAAAAAGAATATGAAAACGTCCTCATCTCCTGCCACGGCGGGATAATAAGGGCGCTGACGGGATATTTAAGCGATGCAAAAAACGGTATCGTCTGGCGTCCCAAGCCTCACAACTGTGAGATAAGGATATTTGAGTCGGAGAACGGAAAACACACTTTTGTAAAAACCATTCAGGCAGAAAATAAATAATACATTGGAGGATCAGGATGAATAATTATCTTGTGGCAATTGATATCCAGAAGGACTTCGTAACGGGTGCTCTGGGAACAAAGGAGGCTGCCGGCATGATGAGCGCAGCCATCGACTATGTCAAAAATTTTGACGGAAAGGTTGTTTATACTCTCGATACACATCAGGATGATTACATGCAGACCCAGGAAGGTTCCAACCTCCCCGTTCCCCACTGCATAAAGGGAACCCCCGGCTGGGAGATCGAGACAGGTCTTAAGGAAGTACTTGAGGCTGTGGCTGTAAAGGCTTTCGAAAAGCCCACTTTCCCTTCAAAGGAACTGGCTTCCTGGCTTTACGAAGAAAATAAAAAGGAAAAGATCGATTCCATCGTTTTGATCGGCCTTTGCACCGATATATGCGTGATCGCAAACGCACTTACCATCAAGGCATTCCTTCCCGAGACTCCCATAAGTGTTGTCGAGTCCTTAACGGAAGCAACCAGCCGTGAAATGAAGGCCAAAACCCTTGACGTTATGCGCTGCTGCCAGATAAAGATCATTTAAGGAGTTTACTATGGAAAGAATAATCAACAGTCTTCTCGAAACCGATATGTACAAATTCTCCATGGGACAGGCCATCTATCACCAGTTCAGTGATTACAAGACCACCTGGAGCTTCAGATGCCGAAACGAGGATGTGTTCTTCACCCACGAAATGGTGGAGGAGATCCGCAACCAGATAAAGATGTACTGCGACCTTCGTTTCACCGAGGACGAGCTTGAGTACCTCAACAACATCAAATGGATCAAGGGCTCCTATGTTGACTTCTTAAGACTCTGGAAGCCCAGATATGCAGACTTTGAGATAACCGAGGACGCGGATTGCGGCCTTGCATTAAAAACAAGGGGAACCTGGCTTAACACCAGCATGTACGAGATCCCCACCCTTGCCATCATCAACGAAGTCTACTTCAGGATGCAGTATGAATACGACGGGCTGCTTGCTTCCTTTAAGGAGAAGCTTGATGAAAAGATCGACAAGCTCATAAGCGGTGAATGGGACATCGGCGTTTTCAGCGAATTCGGCTTAAGACGCCGCTTATCGGGAGAAGCTCAGGCAATGGCAGTCAAGGCCCTCTGCGAAAACAATCCCTTCTATCACGATTCCAAATGCGTCGGAACCTCAAATGTTTACCTCGCAAAGAAATTCGGCGTAATGCCTTCGGGAACTATGGCTCATGAGTGGATCATGTGCGTAGGCCAGGGAAATCACAAGCACAATCCCGCTTATTCCAACTGGTACGCCCTGGATGCATGGGTCAAGGAATACGGTGTCTTAAACGGAACCGCTTTAACCGATGCCATCACCACCGACTGCTTCCTTCGGGACTTCCAGTTAACCTATGCCACCCTCTTCTCCGGCGTTCGTCACGACAGCGGCGATCCATACGAGTGGGGCGAAAAGATGATCGCTCACTATGAGTCCCTGGGCATCGATCCTTCAACGAAGACTCTTCTCTTCAGCGACAGCCTCAACTTTGAGAAGGCCGCAAAGCTTTATTCTTACTTCAAAGGAAAAACAAAGGTGGCCTTCGGTATCGGAACCTATCTTTCAAACGATACCTACGCACCGGCTCTTAACATAGTCATGAAGACCACCGCCTGCAACGGAATGGATGTGGCAAAGATCTCAGATGTTGCGGGAAAGAGCATCTGTGAGAATGCGGATTATCTCAAGTACTTAAACCGCTGTATCAACTGGCGCATGAACAATCAGACCAACTAATACCATGGAAAGCATCGTACTCATCTTCGGGACCTTCAATCCCGTTACAAACGCACATATAAGGATGGGCATTCTGGCAAAAGAAAAAGTCCCCGGCGCAGCCGTCATCTACGTTCCTTCAAAGGACAGATTTTTACGCGGATGGAAAGGCCTTGACGAGGCTTCCGTCATGACGGCCGAAACAAGGCTTAAGCTTATGCGGGATGCTCTGAAGCCTCTGGGCTTTATTGTCGATGATATCGAAATATCCACGGATATAAGCGGAAAGACCTATGATACCATCGCGGCTCTCAGGAAAAAATATTCTCCGGAGAATGTCTATATATGCATGGGTACGGACAAACTGCGTGAGATACACACATGGTACAAAGGCCCTGAACTGATATCTGAAAACAAATGGCTCATCATAAAGCGTGACGGACACTCCGTCCTTGATGAGGCTTCTGATGAAATACTGGCCCATATCGAGAATTTTACCGAAATAGAGAATGATTCCTTTGAGACCGTAAGTGCCTCGGAAATAAGGGAAGCTTACAAAGAGGGCCGTCTTGAACGCATAAAAGGGGACATTCCCGAAAATGTTTACGGATTTTTGTCCCAAAACGGGGAGGTATATAAATAATGGATCACGGATTTCGTAAAGTCGTATGTGCGACCTTCGATCTTAAGATCGGAGATGTGAATGCAAACAAGTTAAGCATACTTAAAGTCCTTTGGGACGAGAGGTGTCAAAATGCCGATATCGTTGTTTTTCCCGAGCTTTGCTTAACGGGATATACCTGTGCCGACATGTTCTTAAGAAAAGAGCTGACGGATAGAGCCCTGACGGCCCTTTTCGAGATAGCGGCCACCACCGACGATCGTGTTGTTGTCATCGGCCTTCCCCTAAGGAGTGAAGGAAAGCTCTTTAACTGTGCAGCATTTCTCTGCAACGGGAAGATCCTTGCCGTCATTCCTAAGACATACCTTCCCAACTACAACGAATTCTATGAAAAGCGGTGGTTTTCTTCTTCCGTGGATGCCACCGTCGATACGGCAGAGATCTGCGGCGAAGAGATTCCCTTCGGAACGGATATCATCCTTGAGACCTCCGACGGAATGAGGATCGGCTGTGAGATCTGCGAAGACCTTTGGGTAGCGGAGCCTCCCAGCGGAAAGCTTTCTTACGCAGGCGCAAACATCATCGTCAATCCTTCCGCCAGCAACGAGCTCATCTGTAAACGGGAATACCGCAGAAACCTTGTGGCCATGCAGTCTGCCCGCTGCAATCTTGCTTATGTATATGCTTCCGCCGGAAGCGGCGAAAGCACGACGGATGTGGTCTATTCAGGCCATCATATAATCGCTGAGTGCGGATCTGTTAAGGCCGAGGATTCTTCCTGCTTCCTTTCCGCCGCCATGATCACCGAAGGTGTGATAGACATTGAAAAGATTGAAAACGATCAGATAAAGATAAACAGTTTCAAGCCCGAAGACATTCCCTTCATCCGCTATATCCGCGTTGAACGCAAGGCTTACGATACCCTGCCCGGATATGTGAATGCCTATCCCTTCGTTCCTTCCGATGTGTCCGAACGTAAGGCCCGCTGTGAAGAGATCTTAAACCTTCAGGCTTCGGGACTTGCAACCAGGCTTAAAAAGACAGGCATGAAAAAAGCCGTCATCGGTATCTCCGGCGGCCTTGATTCAACCCTTGCCCTTCTTGTTACAAGGGAAGCCTTTAAGCTCCTTGACTATCCCGCAAGCAACATCATAGCCATCACAATGCCCGGTTTCGGAACAACAAAACAGACGAAGACCTCCGCAGATTCCCTGATGGAGCTGGTGGGAGCGGATGCCCGTACCATCGACATCACCGAGGCCTGCAGGCTTCACATGAAGGACATCGGACAGCCCGAAGGAGTTTATGACGTAACCTACGAAAACATCCAGGCCCGTGAGCGCACGAAGATCTTAATGAACGTTGCCAACAAAGAAGGGGGCCTTGTCATAGGAACCGGCGATCTCTCGGAGCTGGCCCTTGGCTGGTGCACCTACAACGGAGACCATATGTCCATGTACGCAGTGAACGTTTCCGTTCCCAAGACACTGGTCAGATTCGTGATCGAAACCTATGCCTTCGAAAAGGCCACTCCCGAAATGAAGGAAGTTCTCCTTGGAGTATGCAACACCATAATCAGTCCCGAACTTCTTCCTCCCGATGAAAACGGAAACATCCGCCAGTCCACGGAGGCTGCCATCGGCAAGTACGATCTTCATGATTTCTTCCTGTATAATTACGTAAGATGCGGATTCTCAAAAGAAAAGATCAGAGAGCTTGGTTATATCGCATTTCCGAAGCTCCCCAAGGAGCAGATAGATCAGACTCTTGAAACCTTTATCAGAAGATTTCGTACCAACCAGTTCAAACGAAGCTGCATCCCCGACGGTCCAAAAGTGGGTAGTGTTGCTCTCTCCCCTCGCGGAGACTGGAGAATGCCTTCCGATTACGAAGGTTGATACAATTACAATACTCCCCGTCTTCGTACCGTTATTGACGGGTGGCTCTGATCAGGTGTCACCAAGGGAGTTGAGAGCGGTTGGTTTTCAAACCGTGAACTTGTCTGACCGACTGGCACCTGTCAGAGACAGGACCCGTGTACACAACCTGAATTACGAAAAAACAGGCTCCGCATTTGCGGAGCCTGCTGTATTTAAAGAATTAAATGAGCGAATATCCAAAACCGTTACAAAGTGCATCAACAGGCTGCTTTGCACGGCACATGGGACAATCGTCGGGCTTGTAGTTGAAATAGTCCGGAAGGTCCTTAGGGCCGTAAAGACTGTTCACGGGAATGTCCACAACCTTTGTTGCAGCGGAAAAGATCGCTGAAATACCCATTACGCGACCGCCATAGTAGTTAATGGACTGTAACGCATTCTGGATCGTATTTCCGGTGGAAACCGTTGCAAGCAGAAGCAGTACGTTCTTGCCCTTTACCATGTGTTTGCTGTTCTCACGGAAGATGATCTGTCCGCTGGAATCGTACTCGGGAGTGGCAATATAAATGGTCTGGTGCGAATTCATTGAGTGAACACCGGCCTTGGTAAGCTTGTTGGCAAGATAAGCTCCGACCACTTCCATATTGTCAAGGCAGAGGATGGTATCAACGATATCCGTGATCATATAATGCTGTGCAAGTTCTTCACCCGTTGCACGTGCTTCACGCTGACGTGATTTCATATCCGTCAGGTCCATGTAGTAATTAACATGGGAATGGGGTGTAATGAAATGTCCCGGAATGTATCTTAATACCACGTCCTTGTTTGTCGCAAAATCAATCTTTTTGTAAGCCTGCATAGAACTCCTCCTCGCAAATGATTTTATATTTATATTATACAAAATTTTTGCAAAAAACGGAACTGTTTTATGAAATTTGATAATATTTCCCGGTATTATTCGAAAATGGCCACTTCCGTTTCAAGTTCTCCGACATTTGTGGTGTTGTTGTCGGTCATGTTCTTGATGTCGGTAATGACTTCAACCAGCTTGGTTATGCTGACTGCAACTTCGGCAACACCGTTGTTGCACTCGCCGATGGTGGTGGAGATTCCCTGAACACCGGCGGTCATGGAGGTGGAAGATTCTCTAAAGCTGTCAGCCTGCGCTGAGAAGCTTGCAAAGAGCTCACCCATCTGTGTTGCATCATCGAAGTAGGAATTGCCGGATTCGGCAAATCTTGTATAGTCCTCTCTTATTGACTCTGCCATGAAATCCATAACTTCATTTGCATTGCCCATAAGGTCTTCAACCGCATCCACAACCTCTGCGCTGATGTTCTGGATATTTGATGCGGTAGCACGGCTGTTTTCAGCAAGCTGTCTGATCTCATCCGCAACAACCGCAAAGCCTCTTCCGGCTTCGCCCGCTCTTGCAGCCTCGATGGATGCATTAAGGGCAAGCAGGTTGGTCTGACTTGCGATATTTAAGATGTCGTTTGTAAGCTTGGTGATCTCATCAACCTTACGCGCATTGCTGATAGCCTCTTCAAGGCTTTCTTTCTTCTGAGCAAGGTTTTCGGTAATGGCTGCCTGCTTGGTAGCACAAAGCTTCTTAACATCCGTTGCTCTGTCCTTCATGCCCGCAACAACCTCGTTACCGGTCCTGATCTCCATATTGAAGTTTCCGAGAACATCCATGAATTCATCCGAAGATGCGCTGAGTTCCTGAGTCGTAGCTGCAACATTTTCCATGCTGGCCGAAAGTTCTTCCGCAACAGCACTTATGTTGGTAGCGGAATCGTTGGAATCCGTGATTCCGGAATTGATGCTGTCGTTTGCATTTACGATATCCCCCGATACATTGTGTATCTTGTCAATGACTCCCTGAAGAGTCTCGATAAATACATTTATATTTGCGGACAGTGAAGTTACCTCATCTTTATACCTGCTGACAGGCATTCTGTCGTTTAAATTTCCATGTCCGTTTTTGATATCCTCTACCATCTTTCCAAGAGAATTCTGTGTTCTTCTTATGGGGCCTACGATGGTCTGGATCAGTGCGATGAGTATCACCCCGATCACAACCACGATGAGTGCCGTAAGGATTATGAGCTGCTTAAGAAGGCTTGTTCCGTCTTTATAAAGAACGGATTCGGGAATCTGGATAACGATGGTCCATGCCACGTTCTTAAGGGTCGCCCAATAGACATGTGTCTTGACACCATTTACTTTTGCCACTGTATATCCCGAACCGGATGTAACTGCGCTTGCTATGGCAGTATCGTTTCCCGCGATTATGGTTCCTGCGGAATCGATCAGTGAAAGAGTTCCACCCTCTACCTTGAAATCCGATACCGCCTGCTGAATGGTAGTAAGGTCCATGTCAACGGTTACACATCCGATGAACCTGGAGCCGTTATATAAAGGAGCCACGCAGGAAGACATTGTTATTCCTGTGGTCTCATCGTAATAAGGATCCGTGAACTGAGGCTTTTCTGAAGTCTGGCTCAGCAGATAATATTCCTGATTGAAATAATCATAATCCGCATTGCTGTATTCATATGTTATCCTGATCCTTCCACCGTCCTTGTAGGCATAAGGTCCGAAATAAGTATCGTCACCGTGAAGTCCGGGTTCCATCCAGAGTCCGCATCCCAGCGTCATCTCGTTATCGTCCGCAACGGCACTTAAGATATTCTCTATCCTTTCATCCGAAAGAGTAAGATAAGTAGCGGAAATAATGCTTGAATTTGTGGTAGCCTGTACCGAAACCGAATCGAGATACTCGTTAACGGTACCTTCAACAGCCGCCATATAATTGACATTTATGTCCTGTGCATTTTTAAGGATAATGGAATTTGCCCTTGAAAATGAGATGGCAGTGAACGCTCCGAAAGCAACAAGAAGCACCGGAATACCGATACATAAGAAGCGTGTTCTGATGTTCATATAATTCTCCCTCTGTGTGCAAAGATAGCAGATACATGCCCATTAAACCACACCGGGATTAATGATTTGTTTACACAAAAAACGTACAGAACTCAGTAAGTCTGTACGTTTCGAAAGCTACTTTATGGTATTTTCAAATTTAAGCCGCCTGTAGAAAATGAGCATCGCCGTGGAGCTCAGTACCCAGGTGATGGGATATACCCAGTAGGTTGTATAGATGGTATGAATAAACTGATCCGTAACCGTAAGTATCGTGATCCTGGCAACGCACCAGCAGAACAAAAACACCATCATCGGTATCAGCGGTTTTCCCGCTCCTCTCATGACTGCTGCCATAAAATGGGTAAGCCCGCAGAGGAAGAAGAAAAAGGTAACGATCTGCGCCCTTTGGACTCCATAGAATACAACATCAGGTTCATTACAGAAGAGTTTGATGAGAGGTTGTGCAAAGAAGAACAGTATTACTCCCAGCGTCTCGGCAGAAATAAGTGCACAGGCAAGTCCGAACCTTATGCCCTTCTTTGTTCTTTCATATTCTCCCGCTCCGATATTCTGACTTACAAAGGTGGTGATGGCCATTGCAAAGCTGGTTATGGGAATGAAGATGAATCCCTCAACCTTTACATATGCTCCGATACCTGCCATTGCAGCCTCTCCGTAGGAATTGATGTAAGACTGGATCACCACGTTTGAAAAGGACATGATGGAATTCTGAAGTCCCGAGGGAAGTCCGTAACGTATGACCGACTGTACCATTTTCATGTCAAAGCGGATATGTGACAAAACGATCTTTACGTCCGTATCCGTGCGCACAAGCCTTATGAGACACAGGATCGCGCTGAACACCTGCGAAAAAGCCGTGGCAAATGCCGCTGCACTTACTCCGAATCCAAGTCCTGCGATGAGGATCAGATCCAGTGCCACATTTATGCAGGAAGACATTATCAGATAATGAAGGGGATGTCTTGAATCCCCCGAGGCCTGCATGATACCCACAAGGCAGTTATACATGATAAAGCCCGTGGAACCCGCAAAATAAACCCTGAAATAGGATATGGATTCAGGCAATACATTCTCCGGAGTTGACATCAGAACCAGGATCTTCGGAGTAAAGATGATACCGATGGCAGTCATCAGCACTGAGAACAAAAGTCCCAGAGCCACCGTAGTATGAACGGAACGTTCCGTGTTTTCTTTATCCCTTGCACCTATGAACCTTGCGATGATCACACCTGCACCTACAAAGATACCGTTAAAGAAGCCGATCAGCATAAAGATCAGGTTTCCCGCGGTGCTTACCGCCGCAAGTGCATTCTTGCCCACGAAATTGCCGACTATCAATGAATCGGCGGTATTGTAAAGCTGCTGGAAGAGATTTCCGAGAAACAGCGGAAGTGCAAAGCTTATGAGTTTTTTCCTTATTGACCCTGTGGTCATCAGATCTTTGTTGTTCATATTACTAAAATATCCTAAGGTATTGAGCATACCATTTCAATTTGCTAAAATTAAGCCGTATTATCTATAATACACATTTTTAAGGGGGATACAATGAAAAATCTGAAAAAATTAACTCTTTTGCACTCAAATGACATGCACGGCGACTTTCTTGCGGAGGATGTGGACGAGAAATTGGTGGGCGGTGTCTCAATGCTTTCAGGCTACATCAGCAAAGTCCGTCAGGAAGAAGAAAACGTGATCTACGCCATCGCAGGCGACATGTTCCGCGGTTCCATCATCGATTCCGAGTATCAGGGAATTTCCACCGTGGAGATCATGAACATGTTAGCTCCCGATATCGTTACCCTCGGAAACCATGAGGTGGATTACGGTGTCGCTCATCTTCTTTTTCTGGAAAAATGTGCGGATTTCCCGATAATCAACGCAAACTTACATATTTCCACAAACAACGCAAGGCTTTTCGAGCCCTGTCACATCATAAGCATCGGCGGAATGAAGATACTCTTCATCGGTATCCTTACACAGGATGTACTTTCCCAGTGTAAGAATGACGGTATCATCGGTACCTTCGTAGACGTTCAGGATGCTGCCGACGAGATCGGAAGGATCTGTAACACCTACAACGCCATCGATATCGATTTCACCGTTCTTTTAACTCACATCGGCTTCGAAGAGGACAAGAAGCTTGCGGCTTTACTGGATCCCGCATGGGGTGTTGATGTGATCATCGGCGGACATTCCCATACCTTCCTTGAGGAGCCCTTCGAAGTGAACGGTATCCCCATCGTTCAGGCAGGAACCGGAACGGATCAGATCGGACGATTCGACATTCTCATCGATACCGACAACAACTGCATCGACAGTTACCGCTGGTGTCCCATCCCCATTAACGCAGAGTACTGCCCCAGAGACTTAGCCATTGAAGAAGTCCTGGGAACCTATAAATCAAGGACCGACGCCAAGTACGGAAAGATCCTTACAAAGTTTGTCCGTCAGCTGACTCATCCCTCAAGAACTCAGGAAACGGAACTTGGTGATCTTTTCAGCGACATCTTAAAGGATGCCATCGGCGTAGACATCTTCCTGTTAGGATCGGGCAGCATCAGAAACGAGCAGTTAGGTCCCGTTGTCACAAAGGGCGACTTAAACGAATGTTACCCCTATGACGGGCCCATACATATGATATATGCTACCGGAGCGCAGCTTAAGACCATGCTTCTTTACATGCTGCGTGACGAGGTATTCACCGGGGTTCACTGTGAATTCTATCAGCTCTCCCACGGAATGGTGGTGGAATACGATCAGGCAACCCACTCCTTCTTAAGATTTGAACTCAATGGTGAGCCCATTAAAGACAGCATGGTTTATTCCGTCGGTCTTGAGCATTTCCACTATCTCAATACCGAGGAAGCCTTTACCATCGGCCTTGATGACTTTAAGGCTAACCATCCCGACCGTGTGGTTTCCACCTCCTGCACACAGATCATCGAAGAATCACTGCAGACGGGTCTCCACCAGAATGCCAAAGGCGAGGGAAGACTCATCCTTCATCTTGTATAAGACCGATCATAAAAAGAAAACGCGCTTTGCAGTTTTAAGCTGCAGGGCGCGTTCTTTTTTTATTCTTTTGAAGCACCTGTCTACAGGGACTAAGATCAGTTTATCACGCCGATGCCTGATGCTGTGGGAACGGGTTCGTCATCAAAGTGAACCACCGTTCTTCCCGTTTCTTCGTCATACTCGATCCATGCGGTTCCGTTTCCTTCCGGCTCTCCGCATACTTCGCTTACGAAGGATAAAGAAACCGATACCGTATCGTACTGCCAGCCGCTCTTTTTCTGGGTAAGTTTAACGGTCCTGTCAACCTCGTCCGCATTTCCGTTTGCGGCTGCGATCATTATCGCATCACATCTTGACTTAACGTTTGATGCGTCCATGGCTTCTTTTGCATTCTCACGATATTTGAAATAAATCGGGATCAGAACCCCGATCAATAAAACAATGATCGCAATGGCGATCATGATCTCAAGAAGTGTAAATCCCTTGTTGTTTTTCTTCATATGTCTGTCTCCTCTCTCTTTGATAAATATATCGAGAGGTTTGTCAAAAGACTGTAGACATATGTAAGTTAATATTCGGATAATATTATCTTGAGCATATTATTGCACTATCTTGATGAAGCCTTATAAGAATGGGACAGGCCTTCTGCCAGGCTGATGTGCCTTACCCCCAGGGAGCGGGCGAGGTCCCCTGCGTATAACTGGGATTCGTTTTCCGTAAGAGGAAAGGGAAGGGGAATGCCTCGGGATATTATGTCCTTCACCGGAAGCCTGAGTTCCTTAAAGTCGACGCCCGTAGCTTCACGAAGGGCATTTGCCAGCACATCGTAATCATCTATCTCACAGGGACATAGGTTATATGCCTTCTTGGCGTACTGAAGGCCACAGATGCGAAGGATCATGTTTGCAGCTTCCTCCACATATATGAGCTGGAACTTGCCGTCGTCTTCTTCGGGAAGAACGATCTGTCCCGCTCCCCTGATCCAGTCGAAGAAAAGCGTCTCCCTGGGCGCATAATTGGCCGGTCCGTAAAGGATCGCAGGCCTTACTGAAACGTACTCCATCTCCGCTGCCTTGCACGCTTCAACAAGCTCGCTTTCAAGCTTTATCTTTCCGGTGATGTATTCGCCGACAGGTCCTTCAAGATGGGGATCCTCTATGAGCGCATCCTCACGAAGAAGTGGCGCCGTACCCTTTTTATATACATCCACGGTACTTACAAATATGTACCTCTTGCCCTTCTTTCCGATGGCATCGACGATGGTCTTTATATCCCCCTCTTCATACCCGCAGAAATCTACTATGCAGTCATAATCGATCTCCTTAAGCTTTAAAAGGGCGTCTGCGTCGTGCCTGTCCGCCACGACTTCCCTTACGGTCTCAAGCCCGATGGGCACATTGCCGCGGTTAACAACGGTCACTTCGTTTTCTTTTTGCGCATACTGCACGAACCATCTTCCGAAGAAGTAGCTCCCGCCTATAACAAGGATCTTCATTCCTGATTTTCCCTTTCGTCCTTATGATTGTCATGACAGTTTCTGATCAGCACCTTTGCGGCATGAGCGCTTTTTGTGCCGCAGTTTATACAGGCTCTGGAGAAGCCCAAAGTACAGTTTTCGATGACGATCCTCTCGGAAGCCTGCGCTCCCGCAATTTCCGGACCGTTCTTCATAACAACCGCATCGTCGCTTACGCTCATATAGCAGTTCTTGATCAGTATATCGCTGCTCTCGTCTATATTGATGGCATCCGTTCCCGGAGCGGGTACGGGAGATACGGGTGCGGTTATCTTGCAATCAAGGTACTTTATGTGGTCACTCTTATAAATGTGGTTCGTACCATATTGGGCATTCTGTATATGAAGGCCTGCTAAGGTTATGTTCTTACTGTTTGAGATATATATGAGTTTCGCTCTCTGCTCGTCTTTGTTGGAGCAATCGGGATTCCATTCACGGCGTTTCCAGAAACCGTTCCAGGAGCGAATACCGTTTCCGTCTATGGCACCGTTTCCGCAGATGGTAAGCCCGTCGATCCCGTCAAGATTTATCAAAGCCGCAAAATATCTGCAGTTTTCACCCTCGATCCTGGTATCCACGATGGCATAATCGGATATGTCGTCGCTTCCCTTTATCATGCCTCTTGAGGAAACATACAGGTTTACCCCCTGCTTAAAGAACAATGATCCCGTCATATAGATCCCTTCGGGAACAACAATAAGTCCGCCGCCTTTATCGTGTATAAGATCGATAAGTGCCTGGAATTCCCCGGTATGAACCTTTCCGTCGTCCTTCACTCCATATTCGGTGATCAGGTAATGCTCCCCCAGTTCGTCAAGCGAGGGCACCTTGTCATCACGAAACCATTCATCCACCGGTGTTCCGTCCGGAAACAATTCTGTCTGTGCCATTGTCAGACCTCCCCCTGAAATGTATTTTGTAAACACTCTCCGCCGTTCTTAATGACCGGCAGGTCATTGCCGTCAGTCGGCTTCCGCTTTCTTTTTCGCTTCGTTGCAGAAATACTCCTGCACGTTTAAAACCGAAGCGCCGTCCCTTATTTTTACATAATTTCTGTCCGCTCCCAGGCGCTTTGCCTTGGCATTGTCCTTAAGATAGACCTTGAAGATGTCGATTATCCTCTGCTTTATTTCTTTGTCATAGATCGGAGCCGCAACCTCTACCCTTCTTGTGGTATTTCGCGTCATCCAGTCGGCGGATGCTATGTAGACCTTCGGATCCTCTTTGCCGAATATGTAGATCCTTGAATGCTCAAGATACCGCCCCACGATACTTATGACACTTATATTGTCGGTGTAACCCGGCACTCCGGGAATGAGGCAGCAGATGCCCCTTATCACCATCTCGACCTTTACTCCCGCCCGGGAAGCCCGTACCAGCTCCTCCATAAGAACAAGGTCCGTAAGAGAATTCATCTTCAGGCCGATGTAGGCTTCCTCACCCTTCTCAGCTTTCTTTATCTCCTCGTCTATAAGCTTCATGAAACCGCTCTGAAGCCCTGTGGGCGCAACAAGAAGATGCTTCGTTTCCTCCACCTTCTCACCCATTGACAGAGCCTTGAATATATCGGATACATCCTTTCCTATACCTTCGTCTGCAGTCATGAAACAAAAGTCCGTATAGAGGGTTGCGGTGTTTTCGTTGTAATTGCCCGTTCCTATCTGGGTATAGTATTTAAGTCCGTCGTGTTCTTTTTTCGTTATAAGACAGATCTTTGAATGGACCTTAAGGCCGTTAACGCCGTAAACCACATGACAGCCCGCATCCTCCAGTTTTCTGGACCATTCGATATTGTTCTCCTCATCAAACCTGGCCTGCAGCTCCACCACCGCCAGGACTTCCTTGCCGTTTTCCGCCGCCTCGATAAGGGCATCGATGATCTTGCTGTTCTTGGCAAGACGGTAAAGGGTCATCTTTATGGATTCCACGTCGGGATCGCTTGCGGCCTGAAAAAGAAGCCACATAAAGGGCCTTATGCTGTCATAGGGATAGAACAAAAGCCTGTCCTCTTTATCGATCACATCCATAACTGCCCTGTCGGCCCTGTATTCCTTCGGAAGGATCGGTGAATACCTGGGATAGAAGAATTCCTGCCGGCTTCTGAACATATCCCGTATCTCATACAGGAAGGAAACGTCCAGAGGCTGATGGGACAAAAAGAACCTGTTTTCGTATATATTAAGTTCCCGGCAGAGCATTGCAACGACCTTTGGGTTTAATTCCCTTGTCATGTCAAGCCTTATGGGCGTCTGCTTGCTGCGGGCTTTGACCAGCTTATGCATCATATCCCGGTAGTCAAGTTCCTCATCGTCAAAGGTATCCACCTGAATGTCGGCGTTTCTCACGATCTTGACAAGGGATTTTGCGCGAACCTTATAGTTGCAGAACACTTCCGGCGCATAATGAAGGATAAGCTCCTCCACCAGCATAAAGCGACCGTTCTTCTCCTCGTTTACCGGAACAAGGCGCTTAAAGAGCTTGTTGTAGCAGGGGATTATCCCGACTCTTTCTTTTTCCCGATTGGTGCCCAGCACAACGACCGCGTATATCTCGTTACCGTGCATAAAAGGGAAAGGCTGCTTGGGACCGATCATCATTGGCGAAAGCAGGGGCTCGATCTCCCTGTGGAAGCAGTCCTTTACATACAGCTTCTCATCCCCCGTCAGGTCATCGTACATGCAGATCTTTATCCCGCAGTTTTCCACCCTGCGCATTACATTTTCATATATGGAGTCACGTTTCTTATATAATTCCACGGTTTCCGCCATTACGGCATCGATCTGCTGAAGAGGATCAAGACCGGTCTTGTTGTCCTTAAGATCCGGATCCACCAGCATCCGGTCATAAAGGCTTCCGACCCTGACCATATAGAATTCATCCAGATTGCTCTGGAATATAGACAAAAACGACAGTTTCTCACAAAGCGGAGTTGCCTCATCGTCCGCTTCATCGAGAATCCTTTCATTAAACTTTAGCCAGGACATCTCCCGGTTCTGGTAATACTTCTCACCGTTATTATCACTTGCCATTCCGATACCTTCTTACTCCCCCGAAAGAAAACATCACTACCTTATATTTTACAAACTTACCGGTTTGTTCGCAAGAGAATGTGTGGACAAATGAAAAACGGGTGGCACGATATGGTGCCACCCGAACAGATAGTTATTTTACAAGTCCCTTGTCAGTCTTCTTAACATGCTTGAAGACGTTCTCGAAGCGGTTGAGGGCTTCGTCGATGATCTCGGGAGTGTCGGCCATGGAGGTGTAGAGACGGGAGCCGGCAAGGGTAACTATGCCGTTTGCCATGTAGGCTGCGCCCATTCTTTCCATGGAGTCTTTGCGGACATACATCATGTCCTTGTTCTTTAAAAGTCCCACTGCGGACTTTATGAAGCTTAAGGAGGAGAAGTCGAAACTCATTGCGCCTGTGCATTCAAGGTGAACGATGGAGCCCTGGTTGTAGGCAACGAAAGGAAGTCCGTAGCGGTCAAGGAGTTCCTTTAAGCCATCGCAGAGGCGGTCACCCATCTTGCCGGCCTTTTCGCAGGCATTGGTCCTGTCGATCTCCTGAATGGCTGCGGTTCCGGCAACGCAGGAAAGAGGGTTGGCCGCAAGGGTACCGCCAACGTAAGCTCTGTGCTTACCGGTGGCAAGGCCTGCTGCCATGAGCTGAGCATACTCCTTCTTTCCGCCCACACCGCCGGCTGCGGGATATCCGCCGGCAACGATCTTACCAAAGATGGTAAGGTCGGGCACAACATCGAAGTATTCCTGTGCTCCGCCCATGCCTACACGGAAGCCCGTTACAACTTCGTCAAAGATCATCAGAGCGCCGTACTTGTCGCAAAGCTCACGAACATGTTTGTTGTAATCCCTTGCAACAGGTCTTGTTCCGCTTTCGGGACCGACGGGTTCTACCATTACCGCAGCGGTTCCGCCCTTCAAGCGGTTTCTCTTAAGGATAGATTCCAGCATGTTAAGATCGTTGGGTCTGCATTCATCCGTGAGGCGGTAATCCGCACCGGGAATACCGTGGGATTCAAGAAGTCCGCGGCTTCCGGGGATCTTTAGTCCGTAAACCAGCTGATCCGACCAGCCGTGATAAGCGCCTCCCATTTTAATGATGCGCTTTTTGTCTGTGGCGATACGTGCGATACGAAGGGCAGCCATACAGCTTTCGGTACCGGATCCAAGCATTCTGAACATCTCTACATTGGGCATATGCTTGTTGATCTCTTTTGCGATCATCAGCTCCGATTCATGTAAAAGACCGGTAACGGGTCCGCAGGTATTTAACAGTTCCAGAACCTTTTCTCTTACGGGTTCGTAATTGCTTCCCAGGATCGTAGGACCGCCTGCCTGAAGAAAGTCGATGTACTGATTTCCGTCTTTGTCGTAAAGGTAAGCACCTTCAGCCTTCGACATACACATGGGGAAGGGCTTGTTGAAAGCCAGGTTGTGCTGAACGCCGCCGGGGATGTAGTTTTTAGCCTCTTCGAATACCGCCTTGGAAGAAGCACACTTCTCATCAAAGTACTTCATAACCTCATCCTTGTAATACTCGTCCGAAACCTCCCATATGGGCTGACTTGTAAGGTTCTTAAGCCTTGCATTGATCTCAGCAGGATCGTCCCATCTTGAAATACCGCAATTGTTCATAATGTTTTCCCTCCGATCATTCTTTTATTGTCTTCTCGGCCGCCGCTTCTTTTTGCGCTGCCGCATTTGTATCAAGACTGTTTCCAAAAACAACAAATCTGTCAAACAGATATTCCGTTACAAAATTCAGTGCCATGTTTATACCCGTTACAAGGTACTCGTTCCACATCAGCGTGTCCGCAAGGTAGGAACCAAGCAGTGTTGACAACGGTGTGAACACGCAGTAAAAACCTGCGACCTTGAGCATCGCTATGGGAACATTTGACGCCGATTTGAAGGTAAAGTTACGGTTTAACGTAAAGTTCCACAGCACCGACAAAACAAGGGCTATTAAATAGCATGGCCAGTAGGGCCACTTTACAAGTTCGTTCAAAAGGCTGAAGGTGACTATCTCGATCACCCCGGCGGAGATTGAAAAGAACACGAACTTGATCATTCTTACGGCTTCTTTGTTCTTTACTTTGGCCATCCCCTCTCATGCCCCCTTCTTCTTCGAATATTTGCGCTTATAAACAAAATGCATCAATGCACAGTCAAATGCGGAAAGTCTGATATCCGAATGAAGAGCTTCCGTGTATAGTCTGCAGACGGCAGCCTTTTTAAGGAGAAGTTCCAAAGCATTCACATCCTCCCTGTCGGCAGCCTTCACCACACATCCCACACCCTTTACAAGCACGGCGTCCTGCTTCGATAACACCGAAAGCACCGCGCTCTCATCGGGCTCCACGCATTTAAGCTTTGTCCCCACCATCTGAGCCATATCATCGATCTGCGGACGTAGGGTTCCGATCTTCGAGAGGGCAACCATTTCCTTTGTGTCCATAAGCCTTGCATTGGGGTAAGCTTCCTTTATCCTGTCCATCGAAAATTCGATCTTTTCGCTTTCCTCTATGACACCGATCTTCTTATCCACCAGTCGTTTGCAGGCATTTTCAAGGATCTCGGCTCTGAGTATGGCATCGTCCCTGTCCTTTCCCGCAACAACAACACCGTGGTGTATCATAAGCACCGTATCGGCCCCGGCATTAAGTGCATCCACAACACCCTTTTTCAAGGTTTTTGTTCCCGGAAGTCCGTAGGAAGCGATCTTAACTTCGCCCACGATTTCTTTTTCCTCGGGTGTGAACCTGAGCTCGGAAAGGTCCCCGAGTCCCACGGCGGTTGCATAATCCTGATGAGTATGAATAACAAAATTCATTTCCGGGAAGTGCTCATACATTGCAGCATGTATCTTCTTCTCGCTTGAAGGCTTTCGGGGGCCTTCATAAGTACCATCCTCAGCGTTAAAGATGGGGACATCCTCCTCGGTTATGCGGTCATAACCCATGCCGCTTGGAGAAATGGCAAAATGGGTTGCATCCTTTCTTGCGCTTATGTTTCCCCAGGTGCGGGCCACCAGTTTCTTTTCCACCAGTACACGCCCCGTGTCCGCCACAAGCTTTTTTAATTCTCTGTCGTCCAAGCCCGTGCCCTCCTAATTCATTGCTCCGAAGAGCTTTTTATTTGAATAATAAAGCTTTTTGAATACCTCATAGCCCTTGTCGTAAACCCCGCGATTTTCGGGGTTCGGTTCATAAAGCCCGTTCACTTTTACATAATTTCCTATCTCGTCAACGCCTGCGATCTCACCGAGTCCCACGGCAGAGAGCATCGCAGCTCCCACGGCACCTACGTCCTGAGAATCGGCTACCGTCTCTATCCTGCGCCCCGTTATATCCGCCAGGATCTGACAGGTCACCGCGGAAAGAGCGCCTCCTCCGACAAAACGTATGGTATCGGAGGTCTTTACCTTCTTATCCTCACACTCAAGCATCCAGCGAAGGTGATAGCAGATGCCTTCAAGCACAGAGCGGATAAGCTCGGTCTTTCCCGTTTCCAGTTTTATATTAAAGAACATACCCGCCGCGTTTGAATCTTCAAAGGGACAGCGATTTCCGTGCAGCCAGGGAGTAAAGATCACACCTCCTGAACCGGGCAAAGCTTTCTTAACCGTATCGGACAGATAATCATAAAGGCTTATGTACAACGACTCGGAACATTCAGCCACATCCTGCTTGTTTAAATAAATTCCTATCTCATCAAGGGCAAGGTGCTCCTTGACCCATTCAAAGCATTTGCCCGCAGTTTCCATTTCGGCGAAATAGTTGAAGATCCCTTTCTTCGCTCCCACGGTCGCTGCGATCATAGAGACCACATCCACCACCTGCCTGTCGGTAACGGTGGAAACCCATCCGGAGGTTCCCGAATAGATATGGGTTTCACCCGGCTTTATGCAGCCTGCTCCCACTCCTATCAGGGTTGCGTCGCCGCCTCCGCCAAAGACCGCGGTCCCTTCAGCAAGTCCAAGGTCTTCTGCCGCTTTCTTCGTCATCTTCCCCGCCTCTTCGTGACAGTCTATGACTTTCGGAAGATGGTCCCTGTTTATCCCGAAGGTCCTGCAAAGGGAATCGCTCCATTCCCATTTGTTTTTCCTTGTATCATAAAGGAAGGTGGCATATGCCGAATCCTTGGTCATCACAAATCTGCCCGTGGACCTTAAGATCAGATATTCCTTAACGTCAAGCCACTTGTAAACCTTTTTGAACAGTTCAGGCTCGTTTTCTTCCACCCACTTATATTTCCAGAGAGGATCCTTTACACTGGTGGGAGCAGCGGTTGTGATGCGTAAGCTTTTTATAAGTTTTGGAAGGCTCAGCCCCGCCACTTTGATGCCCTTGCCGGAATGCGCTGCCATTGTCGCTTCCGCCCTCTGATCCATATAGCTCATGGGCCTTCTTACCGCATTTCCCTCTTTATCAACAAGAACAAGTCCCTGCATCTGGGAGCAGAAGCTTATACCCTTAACCTCCCCGGGATCGATGCCCGTTTTCTTTATAATTTCCTTCGTGGTGACGCACATGGCATTCCACCACTCCTCCGTATCCTGCTCGGCTCCGCCGTTTTCAAGGATATAAAGCCCGTACCCTGCGTAGGCACCGGCCACAAAATCAACCCCGCTCTCCAGTCTGAACAGACAGGTCTTGATCCCTGTGGTACCCACATCGTATGAAATGACATATCCCATACCCTTTCCTCCGTATCAAACCATAACCCCAAGTGCACCGGTAATGAATCGTATCAGTTCTGTTTCCATTCTTTCGTCGTCCTCAAAGATCGAGTCACCGCAATAGAGTTTAAGCCTTTCTCTGTAATACTCGCAGTTATATGAAAACTGGATCATCATAAAGATGTTATCGAAAAAGAACGCGAACAGAGAAGGATCCGCATCCTTTCTGCACATTCCTTCATCCATGGCTTTTCTGACAAGATCCGTATAGACCATTGCGGATATTTCCTCGATCTCCCGGGCCAGCATAACGGACATCTCACTGCGTCCCGAAACGATCTCGCTGTAAAGGCGGTTTTCTTCCTCATGTTCCCTGGAGTAAAGGATCAGCGTATGAACAAGGTCTTTTATACTATCCTTAAGGCTGTCACTTTCGGCAGCCACCTCCGTCAGTACATTGTTAAGATCTTTCAAGCTGTACCTGACACACTCAAGGAAGAAGCTTTCCTTGTCCTCGAAGTACTTATAGATCACCCCCACGCTTATCCCCGCTTTCCCTGCGATGGAAGAAAGGCTTGCTCCGCCAAACCCCTTGTCCGCAAACTCCGAGATACCGAACCGGAGCATGTCATTTATTTTTTCATCGCTGAGTTTTTTATACATAGCATCTCCACAGTCCTTATTCTCGTGAATGGTGATTCACGTCTTAATAAAAGAATATCACCTGAGTTTTTTTATTTCAACAAGCCCTTCTCAAATCGTAAATATGCACAAAAAAAGGCCCGTCGGACAACCCGACGGACCTTGTGTTTTGTTCAATTTATCAATCGATAAGGACTCTCTTAAGCATTGCAAAAAGCTGATCCTTTTCAAAGGGCTTCTCGGCAAAGTCATTCATGCCTGCCATCAATGCCTGCTCCTTGTCCTCCCTCATTATGCTGGCAGTCATTGCAACGATAGGAATGTGCGCCCTTGTCTTATTCGAAAGTTTTCTGATCTTCGTTGCTGCGGTTATACCGTCCATATTGGGCATCAGAAGATCCATGATGATGCAGTCGTAATAACCGGGCTTTGCGGATTCGACCATGGATACGCATACGGCACCGTCTTCGGCACATTCCACCTCGATACCCGCTTCCTTCATAAGTTCCACGGCAATATCACGGTTCATGTCATCATCTTCCGCAAGGAGGATACGATAACCTGCAAGACTCTTTCCGGCATCTGGGGATTCGGTCTCATTTTCGTCATCTGAATTCTCAGCTGCTTCAAATTCAAAGATAAGGGTTACCTTCGTTCCCGTGGATACCTTGCTTTCAACTTTGATCACGCCGTCCATAAGTTCGGTAAGACGCTTGGTGATGGCCATCCTCAGGCCGTTATCGGAAAACTCGGCGCTGTCGATCCTTGACTTGCCTCCGAGGATGTCATAAACATTTTTCACATCCCACCTGGACATTCCCACACCATTGTCTTCAAATACGAATTTTAAGCGCCTGCAGCCTTCATCGGCTCCTTCAAGCTCACGGCAGGTGATATTTATGACTCCGTCATCATTTGCGTACTTAACGGCATTTGTAAGGATATTCTCAAATATCTCCCCCAGTTTGTTCTTGTCCGCAAGAACAACCCCCTCCTCGATATCGATATCAACGAGGAAAGAAACGTTCCTTGCTTCCGCATCCGCGTTCTTGGCATTGATCACCGTGCGAAGTATTTTAACCGGATCGATCACTTCGGTCTGAACCATGGATTCGGCACTTTCAAAACGTGCAATGAGAAGGATGGTATCCAGAAGGGTAAGGATGCGCTTTCCGGAATCCCCTATCTTCTCGGCATATTCCTCAATCTTCGAAGGATCGTCTTTATATTTCCCAAGGATCTCGGAATAACCGAGAACCGCATTTAAGGAATTTCTTACATCATGTGAAAAGATAGAAAGAAGCCTCTTGTCTATCTCGCTGTTGTATTCATGGACATCAGCTTTCTTCTTAACGGGACGCGGAGCGCTGCCCGGCGCCATACGTTTGTCCTTCGGCCGTTTGGGATTTGAGGGTACAACCCAGAGCTTTCCTATCTTCTTCGCTCCCGGGATCTTTCCGTCCATGCAGAGCATCTGCAGACGTCTGACGGTGAGTCCCCACTCATCCGCAATCTCTTTGATCGGTCTGTATTCCATACTAAACTCCCCTATTGTGCGCGAAATTTCGCTGTATAAAGCCTATATTGAAAACCTATGCAAGTCAATAGAATAAATTACTATTTCTTCATTATTAACGAAAAAATAAAAAGACATTCCTCCTCAGGAATGCCTTAACACGCATCAATTCTTATTTCCACGCTTTAAAGCATAAAGCGCATCCTCAAATTCCTCCAGTGCATCGTAGCCCGCATCCGAAACACCGTACACTCCGGTTCCCTGCCTTACGAACCAGCCGTAGTAATTGCCGTATAGTATATTTCTTGCCTTTTCTATCCCCGACAGTTCTCTGATACTTTTTGTTTTTGCGGATCCACCCAAAGAAACCAGAGCATCAAGAACAAGAAGCGCTTCCTCTCTATAGCCCGTGACCAGCTTGGCATGCCTTACGCCGCCTTTGTTTACCTTGGCCTTGCGCCTTTGAAACTCAGCCGACAGTGCTTCCTTTTTCCCTTTATTGCGGATCTGGAAAGAAGAAAGCTCGCTCACCACCGGTTCATTGACTATCTCCACCCGGCCGCTTCTTTTTGAAACAATGATAAGGCCGATGCCCAGTCGTTTTAACAGATAAAGCTTTTCTTTGAATTCCCTTGAATTCATGTTTGAAGGCGTAAAGGTTCCGATAAACACATGGTCCGTGATCTTCTGCCTTAAGGCAGCCTGTCTGAAAGCCTTGAAATCCAGGGTAACCTTCAGTTCCACCGCAACCCTTTCTTCTCCCTTTTCCATGTAAAGATCTATGTCGTTGACCTCGCCGTCGCAGACATAGCCAAAGCCCTCAAAATATTCTTTTATGGGATCAAAAAGATCTTTTTCCATTTACTCGTCCTTTGTAAGGAGCATTCTGTCGTTATCAAGCGCCTTGCCGGATCTGTCCTTAAACATCTTTAGAAGATCCTCGACGCAAAGGTTCTCTCTATCATCCCCTGCGATGTCGTAGATGATGTTCCCGCCGTCCATCATAAGAGTCCTGTTTCCCTGGGAAAGGGCGGACTGCATGTTATGGGTGATTACAAGGCAGGTAAGCCTGTTTTCCGCCACGATCTTCTCCGTAAGCTCCAGCACCTTGGCGCTGGTAGCGGGATCGAGAGCTGCCGTATGCTCATCAAGAAGAAGAAGCTTCGGCGGATTGATGGTGGCCATCATAAGGGTAAGAGCCTGACGCTGTCCGCCTGAAAGAAGTCCAACGGGACTGTCCATGCGGTCCTCAAGACCCATGTTCAAAAGTGCCACCTTTTCACGAAGCATCTGCTTTTCCTTTCTCGAGATCCGTGAAAGCCAGCCGCCATGACCGGCAGCCAGGGCAAGATTCTCCTCAATGCTCATGTCAGGAGCTGTTCCCCTTAAAGGATCCTGGAAAAGACGGCCGATGGCCTTGGCCCTTATATGCTCCGGCATGAGAGTGATGTCCTCTCCGTCAAGCTCTATGCTACCTTCATCCGTGAAAAAGGAACCTGCAATGGCATTAAACAGTGTGGATTTACCCGCACCGTTTGCACCGATTATCGATATGAAATCTCCGTCGTTTACCGTAAGGGATAAATGGGACAGAGCGGTCTTTTCGTTTACCGTACCGGGGTTGAAGGTCTTTGAAATATCGGTTATCTTTAACATTTATTTACCCTCCCCCGCTGTTTGTTTTTTCGCGCCTGCGCGCTTAAATCTCCTTGCTATCATGGGGAATTTTGACTTGATGTAAGGTCCCGAGATGGCAATGATAACGATGATGGACGAAACGAGTTTTAACATGTATGCAGGCATGTGGAATCTGAGTGCCACGGTATAGACCAGTCTGAAAATGAAAGCTCCGAGAATGGTTCCCGCGATCTTAAATCCCATTCTTCTTGACCTGATAAAGGTCCTTCCGATAAGAAGGGATGCAAGGGCGATGGTGACCATACCCGAACCTATATCGATATTCACCGACTTCTGGGACTGTGCAAGAAGACAGCCCGAAAGGCCGGTAAATGCATTTGCTACGCAAAGACCCACGATGGTGGTCATCACGGGATTTATAGAAGAAGAACGTACCATGTCGGGATTGTTGCCCGTAGCCCTTATGGCAAGACCGATCTTTGTTTTTAAGAAAAGATATAAAAACAACGCAACCAGTCCCACTGCGATCAGCGCAACAACAAGCTTGTTAAACTTATCAAGGCCGATCCCCGCAAGCCATGCCTGCATCTTTGTAAATACGGTCTCCGACTTGTTGATGTTGACAAGGGAGCTTCCGCTCATTATGGCTATGTTGATGGAATAAAGGGCCGTATTTACGATGATACCCGCAAGGAGGCTGTCAACGCCCATCTTGGTCTGCAGGAATGCGGTCACAAAGCCCGAGAGAACACCCGCAAGCATTGCCGCGGGGATGGAAAGCCAGGGATGACCTGCCAGTGCCACCGTTGCACCCACAACGGCGCCAAGGGTAAAGCAGCCGTCGGTGGAAAGGTCACAGACATTCAGCATTGAATAGCTTAAAAACAAAGCAAGAACGGTCAGGGAACTGATAAGTCCCAGTTCTAACGCCGTCTGGAATAATGGTAACAGATTACTCATGGTACACTCCGAATCTCATAAATAGAAAAATCGCGCCTGCCCTACTGAGCAGGCGCCTTTATGATTATATCACATCTTTTACTATATCCACAGTCTTTGATCACTCAAAGCTTTCAGCGGTCTTGATCTCCTGAACTCTTAAGCAGTAAGGCTCGAATGCAGCCTTTACAGCCTCGAAGTCAAGTCCGAGAAGAGCACAGGTCTCAGTATTTACGGTTGCGGTACCGTTATCGAATGTCATAACGGGAGTAGTTGCGGGATCGTTTCCGTCAACAAGGATACCCTTGATCATGTTTGCGGTCTCGATACCGAGATTTGCATAGTCAACGCCATAACCTACGAAAGCGCCGTTAAGAGCGAAGGAATCGGCTCCGGTGTAGTGAGGGATACCTGCTGCGGCAAGTTCTTCATAGATGGAAAGCTCTGCAGTCATTACAGTGTTGTCGGTAGGTGTGAATACTGCATCAACGCCGTCGGCTATCATTGCCTGAGCGGCAAGGATGACTTCGTCAACATTTGTTCCGGTGTGCTCAACATACTCGATACCCTTTGCATCAAGATATTCCTTTGCTGCTGCGATGGGAGCGGTACTTGCATCCTGTCCCACATCGTAAAGAAGACCGATCTTTGCAGCATCGGGATCGTTTGCAAAGATAAGGTTCATTACTGCATTTGTGTCAAGGAAGTCGCTGGTTCCGGTGATGTTTGCGCCGGGTGCTGCGTTGGAAGCAACAAGGCCTGCGCCTTCGGGATCGGATACAGCCGCAAAAACAACGGGAGTATCGGTTCCTTCGGTAAGTGCCTGCATTGTCATTGCAACCGGAGTTGCAACACCTACCATAAGGTCAACGTCATCGGCGATGAAATTGGCAACGATCTGGTTAAGAACGTTTGCGTCTGCGTTACAGTTATCATATACGATCTCAAACTTGACATTGTTTTCGGTTCCCAGCTTCTCAAGCTGAGCCTTGATGTTGTCAACGATCTGGTTTAAGGAAGCATCGTCAACATAGTTGCAGATACCTACTTTAAAAGTCTTTTCTTCGTTTCCGGAGGTCTTTTCCTTTCCTCCGCATGCGCACAGTGAAAGTGCCATTACCGTTCCGAGTACAAGTGCTGCTGCTTTTCTTAAAATCTTCTTCATTTCTTTTCTCTCCTTTTTGTCCTTTAACTTTGCGTTGATAGGACATGGCACGGATCCTTTTATGGAATAAAAAAATCCTGTCCCATATCACTTTCGTGCTGGGACAGGATGTAAATTCTCCTGCGGTGCCACCCGGCTTGATGCTTGCGCATCCACTCAACGCATACCAACATATGCTGACCTTGTTTACGAAGTGTCTTCTCCGTCGCCCATACTAACCTTTCGGTATTCTGTTTGCCCTCGAAAGTCCATTCGGCTTTATTTTCAATGTCGCGATCCCACCGCCCGCGGCTCTCTGTGAATGAAGTGATAAAACTTACTACTCTTTCTCATCGGTTTAAAGATTTTATACCAAATAATA
>JAEEIN010000039.1 GCA_016281385.1 Lachnospiraceae bacterium
AGATAAAGAGAAGTGCAAAGGATCCCAAGATCTCATTAAGCAGCAAAAATGTAACGGTAAATAAGCTTTATCCCGAGGAGGAGCAGACCTTTACCCTTAAGTCCGATCAGTTTGATACCGATCTTGAAGCAGAACAGGTCTTTACCGCAAAGTCGAACGACAAAAATGCGGCAGAATATGCAAAGCTTAAGGTTGAGTATGATGAGACTGAAGGCGAAGGTACGGTTAAGATCCTCGATCCTTCCGTTAAGAAAGGTGACTATAAGTTTACCTGTAATGCTAAGAGAAGATCCAAGACAGGAACGCTTCTTACTACAAATACCGTAACCCTTACGGTTAAGGTTGTTGACACAAAGCCTTCCTTTACGCTTGGCTCAAAGAGTGTTTCCGTAAACCGCAGGATCTTTTCTGTAAGCGGAGCTGAGTACGATTACTACGATACAGCTTCCATATCTTACAAGGTATCCAAGCTTGATGACGGATATACTCTTGATGAGGAGAAAACCCTGGCATCGTTGGCTTGTACCACTAAGAACAAAGCTGATTTCGCAAATGCTCTGGATATCGGATTTACGGATAAGAAGGTTGAGATCAATCTTAACAGCGAAGCAAACAACGGAAGTTATTCCATGTCCTTCACACCTGCATTTACAAACGGCTCCAACACGGTATATGCCGCTAAAGCAACCTTCAAGATCACGGTTTATTCCGGAACGGTTTCCGTAAGCCTTAAGAAAGAAGGAAAGATCGATCTTCTAAAGAGGGTGGATGCCGCGGAAGCAGTTGCCGCATATAATGCAACTCCTTCAAAGCTTCTTTACAATAAATCAAACAGCATGGTCTACACGCCCACTGTAAAGAATATGCATGACAAAGTTGTAGGGGTTAAGATCTTTGATAACGGAAAGGTGCCTGCCGATCCCGATGCTGTTGATGCGGCAGAAAGTACAAGATTTAACGCAGTACTTCTCGGAAATAAGATCTATGTATCACCCAAACCGGGAGTTGCCTTTAAGAGCGACACAGAATACAAGTTTGTTCTTTACTGCGAACTTGATATTTATGAAGGAGCAACTTATAAGGGAGTTCTTTCGGGAGTTCAGACTGTAAAGACAACCCAGTCCCTTCCCAAGATCAAAGAGGATAAGAGTACCTACAGTCTTTACCTTTCCAACAGAAACAGAACGGCTTCCTTCACAGTTAAGCCCGAATCCTACGCGATCGAGAGTGTATATTTCAATTCAAAGGATACAAACGCAAAGAATACCTTTGAGATTTCAAGCACTATGAACTCTGACGGATCCTTAACCGTAACTTTGAGACTTAAAGATTCGATATCCTATGCGACCAATTCCACAAACAACATTGATTTCTATGTTAAGTTTGCCGGAGAGGGCACCAATACTAAGGATGTTAAGATAACAAGAAGCATAAAGATCAACAGATAAAGATATGAAAAGAGGCCCTCGGGCCTCTTTTTTTAGTGCTTCATTATCAAACGGTCTTCCTTCATTAGCTGAATTTGCTTTGGGGGATCCCGTAATATCCGCCCAGACCGCCGGGGAGATTGGAATACTTTTTCTGCTGCGCCTCATCATATTGAACTGTACGTTTTTGTAGCGAAAAAATCAGTGTCTTTGCTTTTAAATGAACTATATCGACTATTTTTTTCGGAACTTAAGGTCTGTCTGTTATCTTTCTCTATAATTTTTAATTAATCGCAATCTGATACCATATCTTGCGATGAGGTGAAATTACCTCCCCATACTGTGTGGGGAATAAATATCAGATACTCGGAGGGAGAGAAATGATAAGGATCAAAAGAGCGTTTACCCTGTTTTTGGCAGCTGTTCTTGTTCTTACGGGAGTTTACACACAGCCTGTAAGTGCATATGCCGACATGTCCGGCAATGATATGGTGCCGGTTTATGCAGAGGCTGCAGGAACTGAAAATACAGACATCAGTTCAGCAGAGACCGAAGAACCGGTGATCGATGATGCGGAAGAAGAAAAAGAAGAGGAACCCGTCATCGTCGAGACAGAAGAGGAAATCGTAGAGCCCGAGATTCCGGACGAATCCGAACCGGTTGAAGAAGAAGCGGCTGAGCCCGAACCTGTCGAGAATACATATGCGGACGAAGAGTATATCGCTTCCGGAACCATTAACGAGAATATTGAATGGTTCATTACTTCGGATAATGTTATGACAATTTCCGGAAATGATGCTATGCCGGATTATTCATATGCCAGCCAGGTACCATGGTTTTCAAATAAAAACAGTATATTTTCCGTGGTCATTGACGATGGTATAACTCATGTCGGAGCTTTTTCTTTTTACGATTATGACAAGATCACTTCCATTACAATAGCTGATACTGTTATCACCATAGGAAAAGATGCGTTTTGGGGAGAAGACGGGCTTAAGACCATTAATTGGGGAAGCAATGTTGAAACAATAGGCGAGTACGCATTTGAGTGGTGTACAGGACTTGAATCCATAACGATTCCTTCCCGGGTTAAAACCATTAAGAGAAATGCGTTTGCTCATGTAAATAAGGCCAAGACACTGACTTTTGAAACAAAGGAAGGAGTCTGCTTACTTACAGAAATCGGGGAATATGCATTTCAAAGCTGTGATGTATTGACAGATTTTACCATTCCTGACAGTGTAACAACAATTAAGAACAACGCTTTCCAATATTGTAAGGCATTAAAGACCGTTACCATACCTAAGAACGTTACATCTATGGGAGAAAGTGTTTTTGCAAATTGTTACGGCTTGGAAAGTGCTTATGTTTCGTTTAATACTTCAATAACAAAAATACCGGGTTATACCTTCCAAAGCTGTGGAGCATTAAAAGATGTTTATTATATTGACTCACAGTATTGCACATCCTTTGGGGCCTATGTATTCAATAACTGTGACAAACTTGAAACCATAACAATTCCAGAGAATGTTACCGTTCTTGGGGAGCATGCGTTTGACAATTGCGATAGCCTTAAGAATGTTGTTTTTGAAGAGTATGAGGAGGGAAAAACAAAGATCACAACAATAGGAAACCATTGTTTTGTTACTTGTAAAGCCCTTACATCCTTTGAAATTCCGGCCAGTGTTACGAAGATTGAAAACAGAGCATTCCAGTATTGCTATGCTTTGGCTTCGATAACCATACCCGAAGGTGTGACAACGATAAATGACGCAGCATTTGAAGAGTGTAAGGCGCTGACGGATGTAACGATACCGGCTTCGGTTACAACCTTGGGAAACTATGTTCTTAAAGCCTGCGAAGGATTAAAGACTGTAACGATCACATTTAACAATACTTTAAATGCTTTACCGTCAAATATTTTTGAAAAAGACAAAGCCCTTACAACCGTTACATTTAACAACAAGGAAATGATCACTAAAATTAACTATGCTGCCTTCGAAGGTTGTACTTCACTGGCTTCCTTTGTTGTTCCGGAAAATGTTACGGAGATAGGCGGATCGGCATTTAAGGGCTGCGAGAATCTGGCAACCGTATCATTTAATGGTAAACTGACAAAAATCTGCGGCAGTGCATTTGAAGGATGTATTGCGATCACTGCACTGGATATCCCCGATACTGTGACGGAGATTCAGAACAATGCATTTAGCGGATGTACAAGTCTTAAAACTTTTTCAGTGGGTACCGGATTAAATACCATCGGAGCCTCCGCTTTCAAGAATTGTACTTCCCTCGATAAATTTACTCTTCCCGAGGGATTTACGAATTTGAAATCAAATGCCTTTGAAGGATGTACCGCACTTGATGAATTTTCCATTAACAATTCAATTACGACTATAGAAAGCTGCGCATTCAAGGGCTGTACATCCCTTACGGGATTTACGATCCCTGCAAGCGTCAATAGTCTTGCTTCGGATGCATTTTTAGGATGTACTGCAATGGAAAGAATTGATGTTGCAGAAGAGAATACAAAATATTACGCAAAGTACAACGCATCCGGCGCAGGTGGCGTTTATCTTCATGACGGAGATTGCCTTTATATCAGACCCGAAGGTAACACGGGTGTTCTTGACGTGGAAGAGGGCGTTACAGTTCTTTCATCCGTATATTACAAGGGAAACACAGAGATTACCGAGGTTACGATCCCTGCATCGGTTAAGATCATCGACCAGGATGCATTCAGAGGCTGTACAAACCTTAAGACAGTTAAATTTGCAGCCAACAGTGCGCTTGAAGAAATAAAGAGTAATGCTTTCAAGGATTGTACATCTCTTGAAACGATCAATGTTCCCGACGGCTTCAAAAAATTCGGCGGAAATGCATTTGACAACTGTAAGTCATTAAAGGGATTTACCATTCCTGCAGGTGTTACAGATTTTCCTACCAGTATGTTTAACAACTGTGCCGCGCTTGAAAGCGTAACGGTTGCTGACGGAAATGAAAAATGGTACAGCACTAACGGAATCGTTTATAAAAAAGCAGATAATACAACGTATTTCTGGCCCGCAGCATGCCATTATTTCCCGACAGGAACAACAAGTGTTGACGGAAGATACAGGGGAAACAAATATCTTACTGAGATAACAATTCCAAGTACCGTAACAAGTATTGGTACATATGCATATTCCTTCCAGAACTGTACGGCATTAAAGACCGTTATATTTGAAGACGGGATTTCCCTCACTTCAATTCCGAGCAGTACATTCGAAGGCTGTACAGCACTTGAAACAATAACATTGCCTGCAAGCATTACATCCGTAGGAAGCAGTGCTTTCAAGAACTGTTCAGCCCTTAAAAAGATCACTTTGCCTTCAGGTGTAAAGACGATCGCAAGCAATACTTTTAACAATTGCACGGAACTTACTACCGCCAATCTTCCCGGTAACCTTGAAAGAATAGAGTCCAATGCCTTCTTAAACTGCAAAAAGCTTGGGAATGTGACATTCCCTTCAAGTCTGACCTCCATCGGCAGCAATGCTTTTGAAGGATGTGAAGCGTTTACGAAAGTTACCATTCCCAACAGTGTTACAACTTTAGAGGGTTCTGCTTTTAAAGGATGTATCAAGGTTACTGAGGTTACGATCTCCAACAGTCTTACACAATTGAACAGCTATACTTTCATGAATATGACTGCTTTAAAGACTGTGACCTTCAATGCAACATCATCCGTTAATAAGATCAACTACGATGTGTTTACAAACTGTACCTCTTTAACTTCGATAACACTGCCCAAGTCGCTTACCGATTTTAATACATATGCATTCAGCGGCTGTACTTCATTAAAGAGCGTAAATATTGAAGCAGGAAATACCGTATATAAGAGTACAGACGGTATAGTCTATAAAGTCAGCGACGGCTCGTTGTATTATAAGCCCGAAGGCAATTCATCCGATCCGGTTAAGCCCAAGAAGACCTACTATGACAGTTCAGATTACAGAGATGAAAAGAACAAAAAGGTCGTAACTATCCCGAAGGAAGTTACGGTCATTAAAGCGGAAGCGTTCAAAGGCGCATCGGAACTCACTACTATCAAGTTTGCAAGCGGATCAAAACTTACGACAATTGAAGCAAAAGCTTTTTATAACTGTAAGAAGCTTAAGAGCATAAACCTTCCCAAAACAGTTACATCCATCGGAAACCAGGCATTTTATTCCTGTTATGCATTAACAAAAGTCAATCTGCCTGCCAATCTTACAACAATAGGTTACCAGGCATATTACAACTGCTCAAATATAAAGACAGTTAAGTTCGGCTCAAAGATCACGACGATCGGATACGGAGCATTTAAATACTGCGCAAAATTAACTTCGATTTCTTTGCCGGGTTCATTGCAATCGATCGAAGAAGAGGCTTTTTGCAACTGTGATAAGTTAAAGAGCGTAAAGATCGCAACAGGCGAAGGAACAAAGGAACTTAGCTGGGGCAACAGTGTATTCAGATACTGTAAATCGCTGACCGAAGTAAAACTCCCTTCAGGCATTAAATCTATAGGAAAACGAGCTTTCAGTGAGGATGTCAAACTAAAAAAGATCGTTCTTCCGGAGGGATTGGAAAGCATCGGACAATATGCTTTTGATGAAACGGCGATCACTGATATTGTTATACCGGAATCGATAAAAGAAATCGGTGATTCTGCATTTTACGGATTATCAGCTCTTAAAACCATCACCTTTAAAGGAAATGTAGAATCTATCGCAAATTATGCGTTTAGCAATTGTAATGCACTTACGGCCATTAACTTGCCGGACAGTGTAAAAACTATAGGTACATATGCTTTTTCTTCTTCAGGACTTAAAACGATCAGTATTCCCGAAGGAGTTACGACTTTAGCCGCAAATACATTTAATAATTGTACCTCCCTTACACGGGTAGATATACCTTCTTCGGTGGAAAACATCGACCTTTCAGCTTTTTACGGTACCACTTCCCTCAGGTGGATTGAAGTAGCAAAGGATAATGAAGTTTATTCTTCTTCGGACGGAATGCTCTATAAAGACGGAAAACTGATCTATTGTCCGCTGGGATGGGATGAAACAAAGAAACTCATTGTTCCCGCAGGTGCTACAGAGATAGCCGAAAAGGCCTTTTATCAAAATGACACCATTACGGACATTATCATTCCCGCAACGGTAACAAAGATCGGTAACAATGCATTTTCCAATTGTAACAGATTAAAAACTGTTACTTTTGAAGAAGGCAGTCAGCTTACAGCCATTCCTTTCGGAGCATTTTATCAGTGCCGTGATCTTAACCGTGTGACTTTTGAAGGAAACACTGCGCTTACTTCCATTGGGGCAAAAGCATTTTATGAGTGTTATGACTTGACTGAGATCTCTTTTGAAAACAATGCAACTGATATCGCCATGGGCGATTATGCAGTATATTGCGATAAGGCTCTTACCGGTATTTATTCAAATGATGAGCCCGCAAAACTGGGCAGCCTGGGTTCGTATGTATTCTATGGTTGTGAAAGCCTGCAAAAACTTGTTTTCGGACAGTCATGTTCAAAAATAGACGGCATTTATCCGTTCTATAATTGTCGTAAATTGACAGATATCACTGTCGTTGACGGAAATGAAACCTTCTATTCAACTGACGGCGTTCTTTTTAAGCGTGAACATTCCTTCCTTACTGTTGTAAACGGAACACTTGGCTCACTTAAATATCAGAATGCGATATTTGCATATCCGGAAGGCCGTGTGTCGTCTATGTATGTTGTGCCTGAAGGAACAAGCGGAGCAATGAAGTATTCGTTCTATAATGTTTCCGCCCTTGATGGAATAACCCTTCCCGATTCTTTCAGATTTATAGATGACTACGCATTTGCATGGTCGGGGATCAAAACTATAGAGAATGTGGGAAATCTTGACGTACTTATGGACTATACGTTCAGAAATACGCCTCTTACGTCCATTGATCTTTCCGGATTTTCCGGTCATTTCATTGGAGACTATTCCTTCTATCAGTGTACGAGTCTGAAAGAAGTTGTGCTTCCGGAGGAGATTACAGAAGTTTACGATTGTGCCTTCTACAATTGTTCTGCATTGGTACATATGAATCTTCCGGATTGTATTGAAAGAGTTTATCAGTATGCTTTTTATGGCTGCTACAACTGGGAAGAGGCTCACGTGCCCACAAGTGTTACAAGCATAGACGATTATGCATTCTATAACTGCGACAGGATGGATGATATTGTCATTCCCGTATGCTGTGTAAAAATAGGTGAGCATGCATTCAAAAACTGTGGCTCAAGTACCCTTTCATTTGATGTTGATATCAGTGGTAATTCACAGCTTGAATCTATCGGCTTTGATGCATTCTCTGATGTAACGAATATTACGGAAGTTGAGATTCCCGAAGGCGTACGGACAATTGGGTCCTTTGCATTTGACAGCTGTACAAAACTAAAGAAGATCACATTTCCTTCAACACTTAAATCATTGGGAACCGGATCATTTAACAATGGAAACTATCAGGGCAATTTCACTTTAAGATACTGTCATCCTGATCAGGTCATAATAAAGAATCCCGACCTCACAATCTGGAAGAATTTCTTCTTTAATTCGACAAGCGCGACAAGTGAAAGCCGTAAAAAGGTAGTGTATATCTATGCTGATACCAAGGGAAGTGACGGTGAAGATTCAAAAATTTACAAGTATTTCAGCACATATTCTGAAGCTCAGTGCGTACCGAAATTTGTCGACATAAATGACCTTGGCGTTATAGGAAAGGATCCGTATATCTCAGTTGTTTCGGGAGAGGATCAGGATGTAAGCGGCAATGTATACCTTTATGAAATTGACAAATATGCGTATTCATTGGAAACCGGTGAGTCTGTTTTACAAAAACCTAGCGGTTCGGGTGTCTGGACATATGATACGATAAACGGGAAGCTTACTGTAACCATAACAGACGGAGAAGGAAAACTCTGTGATTCGCCTTGGAGCGCATACCAGAACAGTATAAAATCCGTTGATATAAGCGGAAACATTACTGCAATCGATACATCGTTCTACAATTACGGAGAATTGAAAGAAGTCATGCTTCCGGCGGAACTGGTTTCCCTTACTTATCAAACCTTTGAGTATTGCGGCAAACTTGAGAAGGTTAAATTTGCCGAAGGAAGTAAGCTTTCAAAAATCGGCAATTATGCATTCATGTATTGTTATGCGTTAAAGAATATCGTGATTCCGGATACTGTAACTGAAATAGGGGAATCTGCGTTTTATTATTGCTCGGCTCTTGAGTCGATCAGTTTCCCTGCTTCCCTTAAGAGTACCGGCTATACAGCATTCGGATACTGTAATTCTCTGACGGAAGTAAATATCGATAAAGCGTTTGAAATCGGTGAGTCGATGTTTTACCAATGTAAGAATTTAAAGACGGTTACGCTGTGCGACGGTATCACAACGATTCCGTACAATATGTTCTATGGATGTCCCATCGAGGAAATCCGCATTCCGGCAAGTGTTTCAGAGATAGCAACGGATGCTTTTGCCGGAATGGATGCTCTTAATAGTGTGATCGTCGATCCGGACAATATTACATATGAAAACGTCGATGAAGGTGTATTGGAAAAAGCAACAGGCAGGATCGTATGGACCAAGCATTTTGTAGATGAAGAAGGACATAAGCTTCTTTATATACATAAAAAATTCACTGTCGATGATCTGATCCATTATATATATGACACATCATATTATGGTGTTGTGGTGGATGATGAGAATCCATACTTTGCATTATATGACAATGCTGTTTACAGCAAAGACGGAACGATACTGTACTATGTACCCAAGAACAGGGAAGGAAAAGTTACCGTACGTGACAATACAAAGAAGATCTACGAAAGTGCATTCCGCAACTGTTCAAAGATCACTGAGATCGTAATTCCGGACAGCGTAAATGAAATAGGATACGCAGCGTTTAACGGAGCTACATTACTTGCAAAGATTGAGTTGCCGGAGAAGATAACATATATCGACAGTTACATGTTCAATTATTGCAAGTCTCTGAAAGCAATAACCATACCAAAGAATGTTACCTCAATAGGCACTTATGCATTTGCTAATTCGGGACTTACGGATTTGATCATTCCGGAAGGTGTTACTTCGGTTGGAAAGGATGCATTTTACAACTGTACTTCTTTACGATCGGCAATCGTACCTTCAAGCCTGTCAAGACTTGAAAATCATACATTCTATCAGTGCTCAAAACTCACGGATCTTCGATTGAGTCCGGGACTTAAAGAGATTGGCCAATATGCTCTTGCATATACCGGACTTAGTAAGGTAGTACTTCCCGAAGGCCTTAAAAAGATAGAAAATTATGCATTTTATTACAGCAGTAGTCTTACCAGGATAGATGTTCCCGAAAGTGTCGACGATGTTTATATATCGGATTGGTATTATTCCGGTTCCAATACCATATCAAATCTTTATACACCGTTTGATTTTTGCAGTTATTATCTGAAACTGTATGGAGTCAAGGGTTCGTATATTGAAAACTGGTGTACAAACGGAAAAGTAAGATATTATGATGACGGCACATGGATACATACGCCTTCATTTTCAACTGTTGAAGAATATGTAAAATATTCGATCACGTATATGCTGGATCGTGAAGCAGGTGAACTTAACTCAAAACTGAATCCTTCTTCTTACAGATCCACCGATGATACTATCGAATTGCATCCGGCAACAAAACCCGGCTTTGCCTTTGGCGGCTGGTATAAGGATGCGACATTCAATTTTGAAATAAAATCCATTGTGCCTGCATTTGAAGGCGGAAATATCGTTCTTTATCCTCAGTGGCTGACAGAGCATGACGTTACTTTAATGGCTGACGGAACGGAATATGCACATATTAAGGTTGCTGACGGCTACA
>JAEEIN010000040.1 GCA_016281385.1 Lachnospiraceae bacterium
GGAGGTGCGGCTATTATGAAGAAGCTTGATGAAGAATACAAAAAAGAAATAGACCTTGAAGTGCCGGATCTCTGGGACCGTATCGAGGCAGGTGTAGATGCTTTTGAAGCAGAAAAGAAAAATGAAGAAACAGGTGAATCTCCTGCTGAAGAAGAAACCGTTATTAAAAATATAAGAACAAAGAACAATATACTCTATTGGGTGGGACGTATCACCGCCGTTGCGGTCTGTCTTATTGTTGTTGCGGTAACAGTTAACACTCTTAGACACACAGGCAGCAAATCAGACTCCGCTCCCACTGCCATGAACGAAGCGGCCAATAAGGATTCAATGATCGCCGAGGAGGCATGTGAAGCTCCTGCAGAATCAATGTCGGAAGTCGCATACGATGCGGAGTCCGAAAGTCCCGCCCCGGAACAATCCAAGTCGGAATCCGATGACGACCGTCATTACGCCCCCGATATAAGCACCGGAGATACCGATAAATAGGCACTTTCCGGTTTTATTTTAAAAAAATAAAAAAAATTTCAAAACCTCCCATAAATTTCGGCAAGTGGTTTCGTATATATGACATAAGGACAAAAGGTCCTGCAAAACCACAGAAGAGATCAGGGAGGTTTTTATTTATGAAGAGAAGAAGTTTTATTTTATTAATGACATTGGTACTGACACTTTCAACAACAGCCTGCGGAGCAAAGAAGGATCTTACCGCTCCCACCGCCAAAGAATCCAATTCATATCCCGAGTATGTTTACACCGAAGACATGGAGTCACCTGCGGAATACTACTCGGATGCATCAGCCAAGTACGAGTCCGCTGCAGATTATGCAACCCGTTATCCCGAAAGTTTCTACTATGAAGGCGAAGAAAACTTCTCCGGTGAGACTTACGAGATCTTAAAGGAAGGCGGATTCAAAGATGTCAGCCGCTCTCCTCTTTCCACTTTCGCAGCGGATGTGGATACCGCAAGTTACTCAAACATGAGAAGATTTGTAAATGCAGGTTACGGACTCTACGATTTTGACAATGTAGCAATCAGAGCAGAAGAAATGATCAACTATTTCAAATATGATTATGCTGCACCCAAAAAGGGCGAGCGTTTCGCAGTTGATCCCGTTCTTTCGGATTGCCCCTGGAATAAGGACAACAAGCTTCTGATCCTTGGTATCAACACAAAGACTCTTACCGAAGGCAAGCGTCCCGACTCCAATATTGTTTTTCTTATCGATATATCCGGTTCCATGAAAAGTGAGAACAAGCTTCCCCTTTTAAAGGATTCAATGAAGCTGCTTCTTGAAAACCTTACCAAAAACGACAGAGTCTCCATCGTTACATACGCAAGCGGTACCGAAGTTGTCCTTGACGGAGTTCGCGGAGATCAGGACAGAAAGATCAACAAGGCATTTGACGATCTTCAGGCAGGCGGCGGAACCAACGGTGAAGGCGGTATCGAGCTGGCATACGAAATAGCTGAAAAGAATTTCATCGAAGCCGGAAACAACAGAGTAATCCTGGCAACAGACGGTGATTTCAACATCGGAAAATGCAGAGGTAACGAACTTGAAGATCTCATCAGCGAAAAGAAGGAAACAGGAGTATTCTTATCTGTTCTCGGTTTCGGAATGGGCAATTACAATGACGTTACGGCAGAAACACTGGCAGATTCCGGAAACGGCAATTACTCCTACATCGACAGCTTTGCAGAGGCAAAGAAGGTCCTTGTTGATGAATTCGGTTCCACACTTTATACGGTAGCAAAGGATACAAAGTTTCAGGTAGAATTCAATCCCGCTATGGTTGCAGGCTACAGACTTGTGGGCTACGAAAACAGAGCACTTGCGGACGAGGATTTCACGGATGATACCAAAGACGGCGGTGAGATCGGTGCAGGTCACCAGGTAACCGTTATCTACGAGATCGTTCCCGCAGATAAAGAAAAAGCATCCGGACTTAAGTATCAGGACACTTCCCTTTCAAAGAAGGGTGAGGCAAAGGACGAATGGTGCACTCTCTCCATCGCCTACAAGGATCCCGACAAGGACGAATCAGATTACCTCGAGTTCCCCATCGGAGCGGACAATTACACGACCAAGCCCTCTGACAACTTTATCCTTGCCACTTCGGTAGCTGAATATGCAATGGCACTTAACAACAGTGACAGCCTTGTCGACATGACAAGAGAAGAAGCCCTTGACCAAGCTATAAAGAATGTAAAGAAGCTTGATTCCGACGACGATATCGTCATTGAGTTCTTAGAGCTTATGGAAAAGGTCGCAGCAGGCGAAAGCAACGGATACTGGTACGAATAATATAATATGACAAAGCCCCTCACCTTCATTGGTGAGGGGCCGGTTTTTACCTTCCGGAATAACGTTTGCTTTCGATCTTGTCCGGTGTCATACCCAGTGCACCGAAAGTCTTATTGAAATAGTCGCGGATAAAGTCACGATGCTCGGGCTTTACAAGATAATAGATAAGAGAATCAATGTAGAATTCCTTACCTTCTCCGCGGCCGACGATCTTAAAGTTTCTGAATCCCCTTGCGGCATATGCATCAACATCCGCATTTGACAGGAATGAAGGACGCTTCATGCAGCCCTTAAAGGTACGCTTGTCGGGAGAATGATCGGTACAGGGGAACCTGATGTCCGTATCAAACTCAAGCTGGTGCTTGGATATCTCTCTGTAGTGGTTCACTCTCTGAGGACAGTGGGGCTGACAGGTCTCGTTTACAAGTATCTCAACCCTGTCCGCTACAGGCTCGAGCTTTGTCAGCACATTCTCATCCTTATTGAGATCGTAATCAAGAACAACAAGGTAATAGTCCTTTGAGATCTCGTCCATAAGCCTGTCGGGGCTTAAGATCCTCTTTGTGGTTGAGGAAATGACCTTATACTTCGGATAATTCTTCCTGATGTACTCTTCAAGAACCGGACTGTTAACAAGAACCTGGTTAAGGCCGTTGTCTCCCATTTTCATCACAAGATTGCAATAGGTGTCGTATACGTGTTGTTCCTCCAAAAGGACGTTGGTCCAGGTGAACCTTACAGGGATCTTCAGCGCGTTATAAGAATTGATGACCTTCTCGATCTCTCTCTTGCTTGAAAATCCGCCCATGATATTACGTCCGCCGTTCCAGATGGCTCCGGGGAAAGTTCCGTATACGGAACCGATCTTGCAGCCTTCCCTGAATTTGTCGGGGTACTTCTTGATGGTATCAAAAAGCACATGATTGATCATTCCGAAATAACAGATGCCCGGCAGATGCCAGTATATCGTCTTATCTTCCATTTTGTATCTCCTTGGGATTTCTTTTATCACTCAATTAAGCATTATACATTGTTTTGCCCGTCCGATGCAACGGCTCCCACTATCTCTTTGTAAAGATCGAGGCCGAAGCTTGTAAGTTCGGGCTCGTGACGGATCATTTTAAAGGTTCTGTGACCGTCTTCTTTTCTCTCTGCAGTTAAGAATTCAACTCCCGAATCTGCTTTGTCCTTGTTTTCGTCAAATACACGCCTTGCAAAAGAAAGCAGGTGGGTAACGGTAAGTATCCTTACTCCCGCCTCGGTCAGTGCCTGAATTATATCATAGGCTATCACGGAGCCTTCTTTTTCCGTGGTGGTCGCAAAGGATTCGTTCAGAAGAAGAAGGGAACCCTCACCGAGATGCTCAACGATACCGTTCATGCGGCTTAATTCCTCGTCAAGTCTTCCGCTGTTCATCTCACTGTCTTCCCTTCGGGTAAAATGGACAAAGAAATTCGGGAATATGCCTGCGCTGTAGGAATGTGCCATTACCGGAAGCCCACACTGCATCATGACCTGTGCAATGCCTATGCTTCGAAGGAAAGTTGACTTTCCGCCCTGATTGGCTCCCGTCACTATTAATAGATCCTTGTTCTTAAGTTCGCAGCTGTTTCCTATGAGTTCCACATGGGTCTGTAATCCCATGACAGGCTCTTTAAGTTCGGTAAACTCAAGATCACGTCTGTCTGAAACCGTTGGGAAACACAAATCTCCGCTTATGCGCTCAAACTGATGCATCAGCTGCACCGCCGACAGATAAAATGCCGCCTGATACTTAAGCCTGTCAAAGAAGAACTGGAACTCCTCCATCTCGCTCTTTAACTCTTCAACAAGGAAACTTACGATACCATATTCAAGGATCTGAGACTGCTCGTTGATGCGCATGTCACCTGTGGTTGAAAAAGAATCCGGGATCCTTGAATTCACAAAATCCCTGATCTTCGCCTTCGTACTTCCGGGCTTTAAGAATTTATCACCTCTTGATGAAACCTCTTCAAGCTTTATGGAGCTGAATTTAAGTCCGTCTTCAAGGCCGCATTCCATTACGATCCTGGGCCTTATGACACGTTCACGGCCCTCGTCCTCATCATCGGTTCCGTCGGTATAGAAGGAAATATCAGAAAGAACACGTTTAAGAAATTCCTCCCTTTCATCGGAAAAAGATTTCAAAAGCTCATCTTTAAAGGAATTCATGCCCTCCGACTGAAACCCGGTTTCCGAATCACTGAGCAGGGCCTTTATCTCCGATAAGGAATCGCAGAAAAGATGAAGGATCTTTATATCCGCAGTAAGCCTCATGACACGATTGCTCTGCTTAACCTTCTCTCGTCCGCCCCTTCCGAGTTCATTCCATTTTTCAAGCAAAGAAGCGCTTATTCCGTAAAGGCGTCGGATCAGCTCCTCGTTCTTAATGCTGTCCTTTATGATCTCCTGACGGTAACTGATCTCCTCTGCAGAAGAAAGGGGGATCATCATGACATTACGCAATGTTTCCATAAGAAAAGGATCTTCCTTATCGACACTTTTCACTTCACCGTTTTCATATATCAGCCTTTTGGCCGCAGAAAGAAAAAGGGTCTTCAATCCCAGATCCTTTATGACGCTGGCGGTATCATAGTAGCTTTCTTCTTCCGCTCTTTCTTTGTCCCTGTATAATAAACAGACCTTCATAAGCGCTCCTTTAACTGATCGTATGACAGA
>JAEEIN010000041.1 GCA_016281385.1 Lachnospiraceae bacterium
AATGTGGATCCGAACCTTCCCGTCAAGCTTTTTGGCGATGAAGTGAGAATTAAGCAGATCGCGATGAATATTCTCATCAATGCGGTTAAGTATACGGAGCAGGGAAGCGTTACGCTGAACGTGGGCTTCGCATCCGCGGGAGAATCCGCAGTAAAGATCGATTTTTCCGTATCCGATACGGGTATCGGAATGAAGAAGGAGGCTCTTGAAAAGCTTTTCATTCCTTTTGAACGCCTTGATGAAGTGAGACACCGTCACGTTGAAGGAACGGGCCTTGGCCTTGCCATTTCCCAGAAGCTCCTTGCCATGATGGGCTCGAAACTTAAAGTCAAAAGTGAATACGGTGTCGGCTCCACTTTTTCTTTTTCCGTGGAACAGAAGGTGGAAGATCCCACTCCCATCGGAGATGTGAAGGATGCCTTGAAACTTTTAAAGGACGAAGAAGCCGTTTACAGCGAGACCTTCAAAGCGCCTGAGGCAAAGGTACTGGTGGTTGATGATATCAAGGTCAACGTCAAGGTATTCATGGGACTTCTGAAGCAGACCGGGGTCAAGGTGGAAGGGGCTTATTCCGGAATCGAAGCCGTGGAGAAGTGCGAATGCAACGATTATGATGTGATCTACATGGATCATATGATGCCCGAAATGGACGGTATCGAGGCCATGCACAGGATAAGGACCTCAGAGAACGGAAGGAACAAAAAGACTCCCATGATCATCATGACCGCAAACGCCACTCACGGAGCGAGAGAGGAATACTTAAAGGAAGGCTTTGACGACTACATCTCCAAGCCTCTCGAACCGGCGGCGCTGGAGCAGTCCCTCATAGATTATCTTCCCAAAGAAAAAGTTGAATTGTCAAAGAAATAAAAAAAATGCCCATCGGATCCCTCCGATGGGCATTAGTTATTTATGCGTTAAGCTTCTTGATGATAACGGGAAGAAGTTCATCTACCTTGTCGTTATCAAGCTGGCAGGTGCCGGCATTTGCATGTCCGCCGCCGCCGTATTCAAGACAAAGGTCTCCGATGTTGAAGTTCGATGCTTTGTTGATGATGGATTTACCGATCATTACCGCCGTGTTCTGCTTACGGAAGCCCCATGCTACGTGAACCGAGATCTCTGCTTCGGGATACATTGCATAGATCATGAAACGGTTTCCGGCATAGATCACATCCCCTGCGGCCTTCTGATCGACTATAACCACCTTGCCTTCAAGATGGGAGATCTCCTTTAACTGAGCCTTAAAGAGTTCAGCCTGCTCCATGTAAAGATCAACACGCTCCTTAACATCGGGAAGTGCGAGAACATCGTCGATGCTGTGGTTTACGCAGTAGTCGATGAGTTCCATCATAAGATCGTAGTTGGAGATCCTGAAATCGTGGAACCTTCCGAGACCGGTACGTGCGTCCATTAAGAAGTTCATTAAAACCCATCCTGTGGGATTTAAGATCTCATCCTTCGTAAAGTCTGCGGAATCGCCCTTGTCAACGGCTGCCATGATCTCGTCGGTGATACGGTGAAGATCGTAGCCTGCATTCTTGTAGTAGTTGTAAACAACCCTTGCTGCGGATCTTGCCTCGCCTTCGATGAACCAGTTCTTGTTTGCCTGCATCTTGGCATTTCTGCGAAGTTCGGATTCATGATGGTCAAAGCACATGAAAACATCGGGAACGTAGGGAAGGTTTGTGGTAATATCATTTGCACTTAACTCAACCTTTCCGTCCTGAACATCCTTGGGATGAACGAACTTGATCTCATCGATAAGATCGCATTCCTTGAGGATCATTGCACATACAAGACCGTCAAAATCGCTTCTTGTAACAAGTCTTTTTTTATCACTCATAGTAGTAGCCCGCCTTTGAAAATATAGTTTAAATATAGAATATCATCACCAAATGCTTTCTTCAATAATATTAATACCAAAGTAACGATTTTTTTGACAGAACAAGAGAGTAAACATATAATTAAGCCGATCCGGAAAAAGAAAGAGCGGGAGGTTTTAATGGCGGGAGCGGTTTTTGAAAACATACTGAGCGGACTTGGCTGGTTTTTGCCCGCACTTCTTCTTACCATCCTTATTGAACTGCCGGTCATCAGGTTATCGGGAGTCTGCAAAAAGAACGCGTATATCGTCCTTGTAAATGTCCTTACCAACGTGACACTTAATCTTGTTCTTCTTGTGATCAGGGCATATGCACCGAATGCGGAAATGCCTGTTACCATTGCGTCCGAAGCGGTGCTGATCCCGGTGGCCGAAAGCCTTCTTTATATACAGGTTACGGAGAGGAGCAAAGGCAAAGTCTTTTTATTCACCTACATAGCCAATATTGCATCATATTTTCTTGGCGGTCTTATTCTTACGCTGACACTTAAATTATTCGGAGGTTTGTTTTGAACAGAAACGCTGTGTTGTTTTTCATTGAACATATGTGTCTTGAGATAGTGTGTTTCACCGTTCTCTGCCACTTTTATCCTGCGGGCATTGCCATAATCGTGGCGCTCATTTACGACACTTTCGCCTTTCTGCCTCAGGGAATCTGCGGAGAACTGATGACGAGGTTTAAAAAAGTGCCTTTTGCCACCATCGGAAATCTGATGCTGGCGCTTTCCATTCCCCTTGTTCTGACGGAGAATGTTTCGGTCCGGTTTCTGGGATTTTTTGTTCTTGCCCTCGGAAATGCGTTCTTACATGCGGTGGGTGCGGTTGCCACGGTGGCGACTTCGGAAGGAAAGATATTCCCTTCCGCACTGTTTGTGGCAGGAGGCTCCTTTGGGCTCATCATCGGACAGACCGTGGGAAAGAGCGGGACCGGACTTTGGTTTCTTCTTATCTTTATCGCGATCATCGAGATCATCCTTGTAATAACAAAGGATTGGCGGAATGTTGAAAACTTCCCCAAATTTGAATGTGTCAGGGGAGAACTTTCCTTTTATACTGTTTTATTTATTGCTTTTTTTGTCACTGCCATCAGAAGCTTCATCGGTTATGCGATCCCCATGGGATGGAAGACTGAAGTATGGCAGGGATTTGTTCTTTTCTTTGTTATGGGCTTCGGAAAGGCAATCGGCGGATGGCTGGTAGATAAGTTCGGCGCAAGAAAAGTCGGGACATTGTCATCGCTTCTGGCAATCCCTTTTCTGCTGTTTGGCGGCGGAAACATGCTTGTTTCCGTTATCGGAATATGCATTTTTTCCATGACCATGAGCGTGACCTTTGCCATGTGCTTAAGCATATTGCCAAAGAATCCCGGACTTGCCTTCGGAATAACGACTATCGCACTGTTTGCGGGCAGTGTTCCCGTGTTCTTTTTCCGCATGGGACAGACGGAAGGACTCATCATCGTTGCGTCCATGTCGATACTGTGCTTTGCGCTGCTTTTTGTTTCTGCGAAGGACAATGTTAAAAGAATGTGAATTTTATTTACTTTTCGGGGAAAATGAGATAACATACTCATTGATATTTTAATAACAAACTATAATGATAAGGAGAAATAGAAATGAATCTTTCACCACTTCAGAAGGCAAGATACGAGTACACTCCCAAGCTTCCCGGAATGCTCCGTAACGGTATTTCCGAGATCTGCGTCAAGGAAGGCGCTCCCACCGCAAGCGTAGCCGATCAGGACAAGATCAAGGCTCTCTTCCCCAACACTTACGGAAAGAACGAGATCACATTCCAGAAAGGACAGAATACCTCCGCTCCCAAGAAGCAGGTAGTCGGTGTTATCCTTTCAGGCGGACAGGCACCCGGCGGACACAACGTTGTTTCCGGTCTTTACGATGCTCTTAAGGCAACCGACAAGAACAACGTATTATTAGGTTTCAAGGGCGGTCCCTCCGGACTTCTTGAAGATGATTTCATTGAATTTGACGACGCATATATCGATCAGTACAGAAATACCGGCGGTTTCGATATCATTGGTTCCGGCAGAACGAAGCTGGAAACCGAAGAGCAGTTTGCTGTAGCAGCTGAAGTCTGCAAAAAGCACGGCATTACGGCCATTGTCATCATCGGCGGCGACTCTTCCAACACCAACGCGGCAGTGCTGGCCGAGTACTTTGCTGCACATGAGACCGGCGTTCAGGTCATCGGCTGCCCGAAGACCATTGACGGCGACTTGAAGAATGAAGATATCG
>JAEEIN010000042.1 GCA_016281385.1 Lachnospiraceae bacterium
GAAGGTAATATGCTTACATCTATAGGAGATTCTGCATTTGAAAACTGTACCAATCTCACACAGATCGATCTTCCGGATTCGTTGCTCCAAATAGAGGATTCTTCCTTTAAGAAATCAGGGCTCACATCGATAACCATACCTAAGAATGTAAATCTTATCGGATATGAGACATTTATGAATTGCGGCAGTCTTAAGACTGTTAAGATCGATTCTACAGTAGAGATGACAGTCTCACCCGGTTTCACTAAGGGCCCTTTTGAAGGCTGCCCCATAGAGAGTGTAATATTTAATGAAGAGATGAAAGAGATCCCTTCGGATATCCTGAAGGATGCAAAGGTAGAACCGGGATTAGAGATAAAGATACCTTCAAAGGTAACAAGAATCGGTGACAGGGCATTTATGAATACCATGATAGGTTCTGTTGTTTGCGATGTCGGAAGCAAGCTGGAATCTATCAATGATTCAGTATTCAATAATTGCAGCTTGCTTACTGACATTTATCTGGATTCTAAAGTAAAAACTATCAATAAGAATGCTTTTAACGGCATCACCAAGGAAAACCTCACATTCCATGCTCCTTCCAAATCCTATGCGATCAAATGGGCAAAGGATAACGGATTCAAGGTAGATGAAGTTGCAACTTACAAGATCACATATAACCTTAACGGTGGTACGAATTCACCGGCTAACCCTGCATCTTATATGAAGGGACGCGGTGTCAGCAAATTTGCAGCGCCTACCAGAAAGGGTTATTTATTTGAGGGCTGGTTCAGCGATTCAAGTTTCAAGACACCTATAACCGGCATTTCAGAGACTGAAGCCAAGAACGTAACTGTATATGCTAAGTGGCGTCTTATCAGCTACACGATAGAGTTTGATGCAAATGCTGACGGAACAAGCGGAACCGTTGATGCAAAGACTCTTAAATACAACGAATCATTTAAACTTACACAGAACAAATTTACACGTCCTCGTTATGCTCAGACCGGATGGAACACAAAGGCTGACGGCAAGGGCACAACGTATAAGTTCGGTGCATCTGTCAAGAATCTTGGCAGCGAAGATGGCCAGACTGTAACGCTTTATGCTGTATGGGCACCGACGAAATACACGGTTAAATACAACCTTAATGCCGATGCAGTTGATGGCAAGATCACCGGAAGCATCAAGAACCAGGCTTGCAAATATGATGAAGCAGTTAAGATCACCACAACAGTTCCCAAGGCTACAGGTTATAAGTTCCTGGGTTGGGCATACACTGTAGATGCATCGGTTCCCGATTTCACTTCAGGCGAGTCGCTCGTAGCAGGCGTTGAAAAGCTTACAGCACTCAATGTTGCTGCTGAATCAAATAACGCCGTAACACTTTATGCTGTATGGGAGAGTGCAGTCGAGTACACACTTAATGTATATGCAACGGGTAAGAAGGACGTGACTTCTGCCACCGAGCGTTGTTCTTACACCTTAAAATATGGTGAGTCAGTTAACCTTACCGGAATCTTTGCAAAACAGGATTATGTTCTTTCCGGTTTCAAGGACGATAAGAACAAAACTTATGCAGTGGGCGAAGTTAAGAACCTTGCAAACAAGGACGGCGCTACGGCTAATCTGTACGCACAGTGGAAAGCTGTTTCTTATTCCGTAACATACAAGGATTCTTACGAGGATCGCTACGGCACCTTTATGAATTCAAACAAGACAAAAACCTTTACGGTTGAGACCAAGACATTCAACCTTAAGGCTCCTACCAAGGAAGGTTACAAATTCGTAGGCTGGAAGGTTTCTGCAAAACCCGGCGACGTAATGCTTCCAAACGAAGATACGACCGTAACAAAGATTGAAAAGGGCATTTATCATCAGCCTATAGTTCTGACAGCTATTTGGACAGCTCAGGACATTGATTACAGGATCATGCTGCAAGAGACCGATGGACCGAAGGATCATACTTCGGAACTGTCCACCTCAGTTGCAAATCCGAATCTTGAGACGTTTGCGAACACTAAGAACGTAACCCTTAAAGAGCCTTTGATGATCGGTTACACATTTAAGGGCTGGTATGACGATGCGGCTTGTAAGGTTAAAAACAATAAGATCAGCAAGACTTCCGTAGTTTCTGAAGAAACGATAACTAAATATGCACTTTTTGAAGAGAACACCTACAAGCTTGTTGTCAACGCCAATAATGTTGCCAAGAACAGCACAGTACTTGAGAATGTAAAATATACCGATACGATTAAAATTATGGACCTTGCCCAGACCAACGGAACTCCATGGACATATGATGCCGGAAGCTCCGCAGAGATCAAATTCTTCTCCACCAAGGCAAACGGCAAGGGAAGGAATTATTCACTGGCCGATACTGTAAGATTCCTTGATATCAAAAACAAGGGCACACTTACCCTTTATGCTATGTGGGATACTTATGAGATCTGGTATTATGATGCGCTTCAGGAGTCAAGTTCAACAACGATGAAGAACAACGCCTCCAATCCGACGGTTTATACATGTTCAACGGATCCAAAGACTCGTTATATCAAACTTTCAAAGCCCACAAAGGTCGGATATACGTTTGATTCATGGCAGACCGGCAAGGAAGGTGCAGTTGTAACCAATGTTAACGGGGACTTCCTCTTTGACAGAGGTCTTGCTAATCCTTCTACCCTGACGATCAGTGCTTATTGGAACGCAAACAAATACAGCATTTATCTCTATCCCAATGCCAAGAATGTAAAACTGGAAAAGGGTGGCGAATTTATAGCTGTAAGCGACTCCAAGAAGGCAGGAAAATGTGCAAGCGTAACCGCAACATTCGATTCAACGACGTTTACTTATAACGGATCAGAGATTGGCGATCTTCACAATATCAACTATGTAAGACCCGGTTATGTGTTCAAAGAATGGAACACAAAGAAAAACGGTAAGGGAAAGGCATATTCAACCCATGAAGCACTGAACCTTACAACCAAGGCAAACGGATCTGTAGTATTGTACGCAATATGGACAAAAGTCGCTCCTTCAAGAGTGACCGGCATAACTGCCGACAATCGTAACACGCTTTATTTCAACGAGCAGAATAATGCCGGTGGATATGAGCTCCAGTATGCTGACAGACTTACCGCTGTCACAAGTGCTCCCATTATCGAGGTATATAGCTCAGGATCAAGAGAACTCGGTGAATCTGAAGGGAAAGTATATGTTCGTATAAGGGCATTTGCTTACGATTCTGCCGGCGAAAAGATCTATGGAGCGTGGAGCTTCATAACGGGTGTTAACCTTTACGAACAGGAACATGAACCTGAGTGCTAAGGCTTACATTAAGAAATAATGACAGAGAGGCTTCGGCCTCTCTGTTTTATTGCAGAAAAATCCTGTTTTTGTTTGATAATCCGATATCGGTTTGATATATTGAGAATAGAGGATTTTTATTTGGAGATAACTGATGGACGAGTCCGGAATCAAGAAAGAAATAAACGGTGGAGAGTCTGAGATATTTCCTTTGGACGGAAATCTGGGAGGACGATCCTACGGTTCTGTGAAGAATAAGGCAAAAGATGCGATGAAGGCCAAGTATATGGCTCGTATCATGCCTTACTTTACTGTTGCCGGGCTTACGGTGTCGCTTATAACCGGGTCTGCGGCAATGACACCGCTGCAGATACAGGCGCAGCATGATCCGACACCTTCCGTTGTGGAGGTTGTGGTGGAGGAGCCTGAACCTGAACCGGATCCTACGCCACCGCCAAAACCCGAACCGGCGCCGGAACCGAATCCTGCACCGGAACCGGAACCGACACCTGAGCCGGAGCCAATACCCGAGCCTGAGCCTGAACCTGAGCCTGAACCTGAACCCGAGCCCGAACCGGAGCCGGAACCTGAGCCCGAGCCTGAACCGGAACCTGAGCCTGAACCTGAACCTGAACCTGAACCTGAACCCGAGCCCGAACCGGAACTTAAGAAACCGACATTAAGTTTTGGAGCATCTCTTGCCGAGGAGCTTGATTATGTCGACGATTTTTATGCAGGTGTTGTTCATTTGACCGGAAAGGTTACAGCGAATGATGCCAAGGATATTAAGTATTTATCCTGTCAGGTAGAGTATTCGATCGGGGACGGAATAGATGTTTCAGAAGCGGCCGCCGAAAGCTTTAGCTTTGAGGGAGAATTCGGTAAGACGATTGATGCGTATATGTACTCCGACGGAACCCATTGGCTGGCAGGTCATACTTATAAAGCGACGATCACATATTCGTATACATTGAATGGAGAGAGCGGTACCCTTAAAAAGACTGCAACCTTTTCGATACCTGAGATACCACCGATACCGCCGGAACACATTATCAGCATAACATTCGATACGCCTACTTATTATCCTGTCGAAACTTCGGCAACGACCTTAAACGAATATGAGGTATATTTACATTTTACGATAACGGTGAATTTTGAACCCAACAGTTCACAGATCCTGACATCGACCATAAACATAGGCGGAGTGAATTATTCAATAGAATCACGGGCAATGTTCAGCAATAATTCAGACGGAACCTATAGCGCTGATTGCGGCGGTTTGATAGTCGGCGCCGATGCTGACAGTGGTTCACTCTTCCCGGGACATCAGGAGCATCCATTTACGCTTACTGTTACGATTTCAGATACGGACGGTGAGGTATGGACCGGAAGCGAAACCGGTGTATTTACACCGGAGACACAATAAAAAAGGGGAAATGGAAAATGAAAAAGAACGGAAGAAAGATAATCGGACTTGTTATTTCACTGGTACTTATAATACTGCTTTCACATCCTGCATGGCTGCCTTTGCCGGCACCCACAAAGGATGCACTGGCCAAGGTGCTTACACAGAACTTTTCAATGTCCCATGAAGCGGGAATAAGCTTCGCAAGGATCCTTGGTGTTGTTCTTGCGGTGAGCGTGATCTGGTTTGTATGCGGAGTGTTGAATCTTATATTTACCAGCATTACGGTAAAAAGAAGCCACACAAGGACCATAATCTCACTGGTATTGAGTTTTGTAAAATATGCAGGGGTTCTCGTCGGTCTCATCTGGGTGCTTTCAATACTGGGAATGAATGTAAGTGCAATACTTGCAAGTATCGGAATTTTGAGCTTGATCATAGGTTTCGGTGCCCAGAGCCTTATTGAAGACGTCATCACCGGTATCTTCATCATATTCGAAGGACATTACAATATCGGTGATATCATTGTTCTCGGTGATTTCCGAGGCGTGGTTCGTGACATTGAGATCCGTACGACGGTCATCGAGGATGTGGGCGGTAACCTAAAGGTCATCAACAACAGTGATATCAGAAACTTCCAGAACCGCTCGAGAAATTCCTCTCTTGCGATCTGTGAGATCGATATAACCTATGAAGAGGATATCAGAAAGCTTGAGGAACTCTTTAAAAAGGAACTGCCTAAGCTTCTTGAAAACAGAAAGGGCCTGTATCTTTCCGCTCCCAGGTATCGCGGAGTTCAGAATATCGCTGAAAGCGGCATTACCTTAAGATTCGCCGTAGACTGTAAAGAAGAAGATATTTTTGATGCAACCAGAGCGCTGAACAGGGATATCAAGTTACTCTTTGACGATAACGGCATTGAGATTCCTTTCCCTCAGGTTGTAGTGCATAACGGAAAGTATAAGGAATTATAAAAATGATCGGACTTATAGTAGCATACGCAAAGAACCGTGTTATCGGTAACAAAGGACAGATCCCCTGGCGGATCAAAGGCGAGCAGAGGCGATTCAGGGAACTTACCACCGGAAATGTGGTGATCATGGGCAGAAGGTCTTATGATGAGATCGGACATCCCCTTCCCAACCGAAACACCATCGTCGTTTCCAAGACCGCCAATTACGAAGCGGAAAACTGCGTGACCGTAGGAAGCCTTACGGAGGCAATTGATATTGCAAAAACAAAATGGCCGGAGATGAATATATACCTTTCCGGAGGCGCAGGTATTTACCGTGAGGGCTTGGATCTGGCGGATAAGTTATTTGTTACCGAGGTTGAACTGGAGCCTGAAGGAGACACCTTCTTTCCCGAGTTTGACGAAACAAAGTATGATAAAACGGTTGACGAGGCGGTGGATGGAGAGATCCCTTATACCTACGTAACCTACACAAAGAAGAATGAGCGTTGAATATAAACTTACAAAGGTCAACGAAGGATTAAGACTTGAAATAAGCGGAAACGATACTGCCACATACGAAGAGTATGTGGCAGTTGTCAGTGAAGCGAAGGAGAGGATCAAAGATACTCCCGAAGCGGAGCTTCAGACCTTTGTAAACGTCAGACACGAAACCGAATTGGAATTTTTTGTTTCTCAAGGTTTTTTTATCGTCAACACTATGCTTATGATGGAAAAAGACCTTGAAGAACCTGTTGACCAAATGAGTTCTAAAATCCCGGCGGAGTTTAAAGAATACGATTTTAAAGCCGAAGGCCTTAAAAGATATCTTAAGGCAAACAAGGCAGGTTTTGACGGTGTTCAGGATCCGGAAAAACAGATAGTTGATCAAATCAGTCAACCGCACGGAACCATTCATATAGCCGAAAAGAAGGGCGATATACTCGCTTCCGTTACCACGTGGGATATGGGAGACGGTGTTTTTGCAACGGAGAATGTTTTTACCGTTCCGAAGGCCCGGGAGCAGGGACTTGCTGCCGCACTTCTTAGCCGGGTTTTTGAGCAGCTGAAGAATAAGGGCGCGAAGCGTGCAAGGCTCTCTGTTTACGGAGACGACCTGCCGGCACTTCTTCTTTATATAAAACTGGGTTATCACATAGTTGATTCAAACTATGAATTAAGATATTGAAAGAGATGGAAAAGTCATGAACAACGAACTTACAAGAAAAGACATTGAAGACATGGAAAGGGAGATCGAGCACAGAAAGGTTGTTGTGCGCCCCGAACTCCTTGAGCATGTAAAGGAGGCCCGTTCCCACGGCGACTTAAGTGAGAACTTCGAATACTATGCAGCCAAGAGAGAGAAGAATCAGAACGAAAGCCGTATAAGATACCTTGAAAGAATGATCAGGACTGCCAACATCGTGGAAGACGAATCCGGGGACGATGAAGTGGGCATAAATAAAACAGTCACCGTCTATGTTGAAGAAGATGACTGCGAAGAAGAATACAAGATCGTTACTACCGTAAGAGAAGACTCTCTTCACGGACTTGTATCCACCGAATCCCCCATGGGCAAAGCACTTCTGGGCCACAAGGTGGGAGACAGGGTTGAGATCGTTGTTTCCAAGGAATACAGCTATTTTGTTGAAATAAGAAAGATCGACAATTCCACCATGGACGATCCCGGAACCTTAAGAAACTTTTAGGTCCAGCCGCCGTCAACCGTTATTATCTGCCCCGTCATATAAGAAGGGGCAAAAAGAACTGCCATACATGAATCAGCGATATCCGCAGGCGTTGCAAAACGATCTGCGGGTATTTCATTTTTTAGCTCTGCAAGATCTTCCGCCGAAAGATGTCTGTTCATATCCGTATCAACAAAACCGCAGGCAATGGCATTAACGGCGATATTGCTGGGAGCAAGCTCTTTGGCCAAAGCCTTTGTAAAGCCGTTCACCCCGCCCTTGGTAGCCGAATAAGCAACCTCGGTGGAGGCACCGACATTTCCCCAGACGGAGGAGATATTAATGATATTTCCGCTGTGCTTCTTAAGCATTACGGGAACGGACAGCTTAACCGTATTAAACACCGAGCCGAGATTGACCGATACGATACGGTTCCATTCCACAGAGCTCATGTCAGTGATCAGACCGACATATGAAATGCCCGCATTGTTCACAAGCACATCCAGCTCCGTTATGTCCTTAAAGACCTCCGCAACAGAATCAAAATCGGAAACGTCCGCTTTATAAGTTTTAACAAAAACCCCGAATCTCTTTCGAAGATCCTCCGCCAGTTCATCAAGCATCTCCACATTTTTTTCACAGATAAGATATAAACTGTAACCGTTGCGTGCAAGTGCCTCGGCGATGGCTTTTCCTATTCCTCTCGAAGCGCCTGTAACAAGTGCGTTTTTCATTGTCGGACCAAGCTCCTTTATCCTGCGTTTTTTGACAAATAGTGCGTAAATCATTATACTATACTCTGTATGACTTTGTAACTATTCATTATTATGAATGTCTTTTGACCGTTTTAAACGGTACACGGAGGTAATCACATGAGAGATCTGATCATCATCGGAGCGGGTCCCGCAGGTTTGTCCGCAGCGGTTTATGCAAAGAGGGCAGGGCTTGATGCCTTACTCATCGATGAAACGCCTGTATACGGCGGCCAGGTTCTTTCCACTTATGAAGTTGACAACTATCTGGGACTTCCCGGAATTTCCGGAATGGAGCTTGGGGAGAAGTTTTCGGATCATGCCAAAAAGAGCGGTATCGAGACGATGGAATCCAGGGTTCTTTCGATAGATGCTCTCGATAAAGGATATAAGGTAAGGACATCCGACGGCGAAGCGGAAGCTTATGCCATCATTGTTGCGACAGGTGCGAAGCATGCACTTCTGGGCGCTCCCGGCGAGGAAGACCTTGCGGGCATGGGCGTATCCTACTGCGCAACCTGTGACGGAGCTTTCTTCAGAAATCGTGACGTCTGCGTTGTGGGCGGGTCCGATGTTGCGGTCGAAGATGCCATTTATCTTGCCAGAGCCTGCAAAAAGGTTTATCTCATCCACAGACGCGACACCTTAAGGGCAGCTCATTCCCTCGTTGAGGAGATCAAAGCCCTTGAGAATGTTGAATTTGTCTGGGATAGCGAAGTAACAAAGATAAACGGAGACGGTCAGGTTGACAGTGTTTCCGTTCATAACAAGAAAACGGGCGAAGACAGTGACATAACCGTTCAGGGTGTGTTCATAGCCGTAGGAATAAATCCCGTTACCGAACTTGTTGACAAGCTCGGAGCGAAGGCCGCCGAAGGCGGATACATAGAGGCCGGAGAGGACTGCAGAACAAGCCTTAAAGGGATCTATGTTGCAGGTGATATAAGAAAGAAACCGATGCGCCAGATCATTACTGCAGTGGCTGACGGAGCCAATGCGGTACAGAGTGTTCAGGCAGATTTATCGGAACTTAAAAAATAATTAATGAGGTCTTAAATGAAAAGATGGGCATTATGTGGGATTATAGTGTCGGTTGGGGTCCTTTTGGGATTTAAAATGCCGGCGTTTGCCTATAGTCCCCAGAAGGCGGAAGAGGTCACCATGGAAGTGGTGGACAATCGAGAATATTCGGATCTTGTCATCGCACAGGTCGACAACTATGTAAACATCAGGGATCTGCCGGATGTAAGCAAGGGAAAGATCTTAGGAAAGCTCTACAACAATTCGGTGGGCTACCTTGAGGAAGAGGTTGACGGATGGTACAAGATCACCAGCGGTACGGTTACGGGTTATGTAAGTGCTGAGTACTGTGTATGCGGAAACGAGGCGTTAAAGATCGCCAGAGATGTTGAGACCACCATTGCTACAATAACCGCATCCAAGTTAAGGATCAGAGAAGAAGCAAACACCGAGTCTGACATCTTAGGTACCTTCTCAAAGGGCGACGAGCTTGTTGTTCTTTCGGAGGAGGACGGATTTGCAAGGATAACCTATAACAACAAATCCGGCTACATCTCTCTTGAGTACTGTGAACTCCATACGGAGTTTGTACAGGCCGAATCAATCGAAGAAGAGAGGGCGCGTCTGGAAGCCGAGAGAAAGGCCAAGGAAGCTGCAAAGAAAGCTGCGGCGGCAGCTCTTGCGGCGGAGAAAGCCAAAGAAGAAGCTGCGGCGGTTGTGGCTGCAAGCGGAGGAGATGCTTCGGATCTTGGTCAGCAGGTTGTTGACTATGCTGTTCAATTTGTCGGAAATCCTTATGTTTACGGCGGTACGAGCCTGACAAACGGCTGTGACTGCAGCGGATTTGTAATGAGTGTATATGCTCACTTCGGAGTTAAACTTCCCAGAACCGGTCAGCGTAATTCCGGTTATGCGATATCTTCGCTTTCCGATGCTTTACCCGGCGATATTCTCTGCTACTCAGGACATGTGGCGATCTACATGGGCGGCGGACGCATCGTACATGCGGCAACTCCCGAACAGGGAATAGTCATTGGAGATGCAAGCTATACCACCATAATCGGTATACGTAGAATATTCTAGTCAATGGATCTGGTACCGATTGTGAATTATTAACAAATTATTATTCTTACTTTACGAAAACGACTATGACACCTGTGTAAGGTGCCACAGGTTTTCCACAAAAAAAATACCGCTTTTTACCATAAAAGTGACTTTTCAACCAAGTTATCCACTTTATCCACAGAACATGGATTACGAAAATGACACAAAAACCACATTTTCATCTTTTGTGTGATGTGACAAAAAAGTGGGTAATTTGAAAAAGTCACTTGACTTTTTGCCTAAAAAGCCTTATCTATCTCAGGAATATCCAAATACGATCGAAAGCGGGCGGAGGTTTTTCCGTCGGAGTGAAGTTGATGAAAAAAGAACTGACCGGGCTGTTGCTCATGCTCTGCATGCTGCTCTGTGCCTGTCAATTACCACAGAAGAATACCGAAGATGTATCCGACAACGGAACTTCGATCGAAGTTGTAAATTCCGCCACGGAAAAGACCTCCTATGACGAATACTATGGGACGGAGTTCGGTGACAGTGAAGATGTGACCGACAACGATCCCGACAAGGGCGGGGAGACAGAAGTTTCCGAAGAGGGAACCGAGGACGAGGATACCGAAGCCGAACCCTTACCGGCGAATCCCCCCAAAGTATATGTGGAACCCGTGTATAACGAAGGACATACCAATCTGAAAGTTCCTACATGGATAGAGTATTACGCAGGACTTTATTTCATCGTTGACTGTTACAACAACCAGGTCATCTTCAGTCCCTCCCTCAACAGAGAACTGTATGAGTGGCAGGTTCTTGACCCTAAGGGCGGATTCAACAGGCCTCATACCATTGCTTTTGACGGAGAGGTTTATATGATAGATGATACGGACAACAACCGTATCGTTGCATATATCAGACAGTACAATGAAGACGGCACCGTATATTTCAAGAAGATCCAGCAGTTTGAAGATATGGGCGAGCGTCCTCACTATATAAAGTATTTCCCTGAGAAGGAAGCCTTCTACGCATGGAGCTCCATGTCCGGACAGATGTGGGTGTTTAAACACAGTAAGGACTCATCCAGGGTGTTCCTTGACACAAGTTACACCATTCCCGATCTTAAGGACGTTTACGTAAGGTCCTTTACATATATGGACGGTGCGCTTTACCTTGTATCGGGTGTAGGCGGCGACTGCTGTATTTACGAAGTGGATTTCGATACCTTTGAGATCATCAGAAAGATACCCATAGCTCCCGAATTGGGCGGTATGGTTCAGATAAACAAGATCGGTGATTACTATTATGCTTCGATCTCAACGAGTCTTTACGGCGAAGTGGAGTTAAGGGACTTCATCCGCACGGATTCTCTGGAGCATCTGTGGGTAGGACAGTACGACAGTTACCTTGACTATGTGACAAGCGGATTTGACGCAACTCCCTACAACATGACGGAGATCGGCGGAAAATATTACCTGACGCTTCACCGGGACGGCTGGGGCTCGGGTGTTGTAAGATTTGAGATCATTGACGGTGAGCCGGCAAAGCTTGTGGACTATTTCTATTGATACGGACGATTGTGATCCGGGACGGGATAAAAACCCTGTCTCGGATTTTTAGTTCTGAAAATTTTATAAAGTATGGATTATTTTCAGACTATATGATATAATTGTTTCACGTAGAGATTACGAATATCCCTGAAAAGGAGTGATGTGAATGAAGTTTATTATTTTAGGCAAGAACATCAACGTGACCGACGGCTTACGAGCTGCAGTGGAGGACAAGATCGGAAAGTTAGAGAAGTATTTTTCACCTGATACCGAGGTGCATGTTACATTAAGCGTAGAGAAAGACAGACAGAAGATAGAAGTTACGATCCCCGTCAAGGGAAGCATCATCCGTTCCGAGCAGGTTTCAAATGATATGTATGTTTCCATAGATCTTGTTGAGGAGATCATCGAAAGACAGTTAAAGAAGTATAAAACCAAGATCATCGATCGTCACCAGAGCGGAGGAAACTTCAAGCAGGAATTTCTTGAGAACGACTACATGGACGACGAGGAGATAAAGATCGTCAGAGAGAAGAAATTTGACATCAAGCCCATGTATCCCGAGGATGCATGTGTGCAGATGGAACTTCTGGGACACAGCTTCTACGTTTTCGTAAATGCCGAAAACGACGAGACATGTGTTGTGTATAAGCGTAAGGGTGGTACGTACGGTCTCATCGAGGCCGACAGATAGGCTGATTTACATAAGATTATTTGTTGGGGCACATAGCAATATGTGCCTCATTTTTTGCCGATTTAAGAAGTTTTTTTTCTTGATAAAATCAGTGTCCTATGGTAGAATTGCGATTGGTAAATGATAAAAATTTAACAATACATTTATAACAACAAAAAGGAGAGAAAAGAATGGCTAAAAAGGTTGTTTTGGCAGGTGCCTGCCGTACAGCGATCGGTACAATGGGCGGTGGACTTTCAACAACACCTGCATCCGAACTCGGAGCTATCGTTATCAAAGAGGCATTAAACCGTGCGGGAGTTGCTCCCGAGCAGGTTGATCATGTTTACATGGGATGTGTAATCCAGGCAGGACAGGGACAGAACGTTGCCCGTCAGGCTTCCATCAAGGCAGGACTTCCCATCGAAGTTCCCGCAGTTACCGTTAACGTTGTTTGCGGTTCCGGTCTTAACTGCGTAAACATGGCAGCACAGATGATCCAGGCAGGAGATGCTGACATCGTAGTAGCCGGCGGTATGGAAAACATGTCAATGGCTCCCTTCGC
>JAEEIN010000043.1 GCA_016281385.1 Lachnospiraceae bacterium
CGTGGAAAGTTGTTGTTCCTTCATTGGGAATATTCTGTCTTACAACAAAAGGCTTGCCTTCAGCGAGGTTCTTCTCAACCTCTTCCTTTGAAAGGCCGAGACAGTGCTTATCATAAACCGTGATGGTCTTTCCGTCCTCGGATACTTCAGTCTTTAAAGTCGCAAGTCTTTCTTTGTCGCAAAAACAATAATAAGCCTCTCCCTTATCGATAAGTTCCTTGGCGTACTTCATGTAAATTCCGGTCTTAACTCTTTCGGACTGAACATAAGGGCCAACGCCTCCGTCCTTATCGGGACCTTCATCATGGTAAAGGCCTGTCTCTTCAAGGGTTCTGTTGATTATATCGATAGCGCCTTCAACGAATCTTTCCTGATCCGTATCTTCAATTCTTAACATGAAATCACCGTTTTCATGCTTGGCTATCAAAAACTCATAAAGAGCTGTTCTTAAATTTCCGACATGCATCCTTCCCGTAGGACTGGGAGCATATCTGGTTCTTATTTTTTCCATTGTGTATTACCTCCAAATAACCGTGCTTAGTTATTGTACTCAAATAAGCAAGCAATTTCAAGCGGTATTATTTATTATTAAGCCCCGCGACAGACTCGTTTTCTCAACGGGCTCTGGCTACTAAACTCCCGAACTTTGTTCAGACCGAAAACATTCGCCGACAACTCACCCACCGTAAAAAGCACGGAGGGCTCAGACAAATCGACGAATGTTTTTTCACAAAGTCCGCTCGTTAAGGGCTGCGGCCGGCGTTGAATAAACCGAGTCTGTCGCGGGGCTTTTATCTACACTATGACTAAATCAAGAATGATCGGGTATTCCAACCACAACGTAAATTAAAATACAATCCTTATCTCTGCTTTTCAAGTGGCAAATACTTACGTAATATCGTATTCATCCAGGAAATATCAATAGGCTTCGGTACATAGTCGTTGAAACCTTCGCTTATGAACATATCACGAACACCGCTCATTACGTTGGCGGTTAAGGCTATAACGGGAACTTTCTGCATATATTCGCTCTGATCAGCTCTGATAAGATTTAATGTCTCTATTCCGTCAAGTTCGGGCATCATGTGATCTAAGAAGATCATGTCATAGTCCTTTGTGGTACGCAGGATCTCGAGACATTCACGGCCGCTCTTTGCGGTATCAACATGAAGATCAAAGGTACGAAGAAGTCCCTGGGCTACCTTTAAATTCACGGCATTGTCATCCACAACAAGAACCTTTGCATCCGGCGCAAGAACCTTAGGTTCTGTCTTCTGTGTTTCGTTTTCGGAATATGCAAGTTTGCTCTGAACCTTGGCGACTCTCTGAAGAATGTCAAAGGTAAATTTAGAGCCGACTCCGTAGGTACTTTCAACACTTATGGAACCGCCCATAAGAGTACATAATTCTTTACTGATGGCAAGTCCGAGACCGGTTCCTTCTCTCTTATGGGACTTGTGAGTATCAAGCTGCTGGAAGCTGGTGAAGAGCTTGTGAAGATCCTCTTTTCTGATACCGATACCTGAGTCTGTAACGGAAACGATAAGCTTTATGGAATCGTTGTCAAGCAACTCGCCCTTGATATCAAGGAGTATATAACCGTGATCGGTAAAATTCGTTGCGTTGGTAAGTAAATTGTAGAGGATCTGTCTGAAACGTACTTCATCACCGAAAAGATTGTCCGGTATGTTCTCATCTACTGAAACACGAAGTTCAACATCCTTGTCAACCAGCCTTAATTTCATCATTCCGACGGTCTCTTTCACAAGATGTGAAAGGGAATATGTAACCGGAACGATCTCCATTTTTCCGTTTTCCATCTTGGAATAATCCAGGATATCGTTGACTATCGTAAGAAGAACCTTCGCCGAATCATGAATGTTCTCACAATTCTCACGTACCTGGGGTGACAGGTCTTCACGAAGATTAAGCTCGGACATTCCGAGGATGGCATTCATTGGAGTTCTTATTTCATGGGACATATTGGCAAGAAACTTCATCTTGGATTCGTTAAGACGTTCCGCCTCTTCTGTTTTCTCCTTCATGCCCTGCATGTAACGTTTCGCATATCTTACAAGAATGTATACGTTTAAAGAAGCCGCGAAGTAACAGCAGCAATATACCAGATACATTATGGGTGACTGGATTGAATAATAGATCTCATCATGGAAGAAAATAGCATAGATCACGAAAGTTATCCCGGAAATGATAACGGAATTGAGAATGATCTGCTCGGATAAGAAGATGGTAACCGCACAGAGCATACACATAAATATCAGAACGCAATGTCCGATGGTATGAAGCTTCGTTCCCACAATGGTGGTTGCTATGATGGATGAAATATAAATACAGGTAACCACCGTTGTCTCGTTCTTTATAAGGAGCGAAACCAAAAAAGTAATGGGTACCATAACAACCGTAACGGCTAAAACAAACAGACCTTCGTTGAGGCCGAATCTGAGAAAGCCATAGAGTGCATGCGCAAGAATAACAACAAGATACTCAAGCATGCATAATTTTACGGTGTTTCTGTACCCATACATAAAAAGAAACCTCTTAAATGATAATACTTAACGCTTCTCTCCAAGGAAGAAAAGAGCTACAGTTCCGATACCGGTATGAGAACCGATGGTGGGACCTATTAAGTTTATCATATTTTCTTTGATTCCGAAACGGTTTATTATTTCGTCTCTGACGAATTCGGCATCTTCTTTACATGCGCTGTGGCTGATAAAGAAGATCTTGTTCTCGTCTTTAAACCTGCCCATTCCCTCTTCCATTAATTTAACAAGCTCGAGAAGAGCCTTTCTTCTGCCCCTTTCCTTGCCAATGGCGATAAGATGACCTTCGTCGTCAACATGAAGGACGGGCTTGATGCTTAATACAGTACCTACAAATGCGGTTGTTTTTGATACCCTTCCGCCTCTGTGAAGGTGATAAAGATCGTCAACGGTAAATACATGAAGAAGGTTTAATTTGTGGCTTTCTACCCATTCTGCCACTTCATCCATGGACTTTCCTTCGTCACGCATCTTTACTGCATAATAAACAAGAAGTCCTTCACCCATTGAAGCAGCAAGTGTATCGATAACAATGATCTTGGCTTCGGGATCCTCTTCCATTATCTCGTCGGCTGCAAGGCGTACACTGTTATAGGTTCCGCTTAAGCCTGAAGAAAATGCAAGATAAAGTATCTTTTTGTTCTGCTCCATTAACTTAAGCAGATTTTCCTTTGCTTCCTCGGGATTTACCTGACTGGTAACCGGAAGGCTTCCGTGGCGGACCTTTTCATAGAATTCATATGGATCCATTTCTCCGTTGGGCCCGTATGATTTTCCTTCATCGGGAAAAGAATATGTTAAATGAAAACAGGGGATCTCCTTCTCCCTTAAAAAGGATTCGGGAAGATCTGCGGTAGAATCGGTTGCAATAATATAATCGTACATCCTGACCTCCAAAAATAAACATTTCAACACATATTAACAAATGACCGTAGCAATTTCAAGCAAATTAGAGTAAATAATCATCTTTGGTCGGGTTGTATGCGAAATGAAGTGGTTTTAATAACTATTTGGTTGTGCTTCCGAAGCCGCCGTTTCTTTCGTCGGTAACATCGTCATCAAAGGTGATACCGTACTGCATAAAGATACCCTGAGCAAAAGCTATACCCTTCTTACAGGAAAATTTCTTTCCTTCATTGGAATCGTTGGTGATCTTTATAAATATATGGCCTTCATTGTCAGAATCGGAATAATCCGCATCTATAACGCCAACAGTGTTGTTAAGCTGCAAACGGTACTTAAAGCCGAAACCGCTTCTGGGATAGATCATGAAAACATAGTCATCCTGCATAAGAACACGGATTCCGGTGGGGATCTTTATTGTTTCTCCGGGAGACAGTTCGAAATCGATGGGGGCATAGATATCATAACCCGCACTCTTCTTAGTGGCTCTTTTCGGAAGTTTGAGCTCCTCATATATCTGCATTACATGTTCATCGGAATAATCCGGAAATGTATCCGTAAAGTCCTTTAAGAATTCTTCTTTGGACACTTTTTTGAATTCTGCAACTCGGTTCATTTAAGCCTCCCTATTTGTAATAGTCCGGGCAGTGAAGTACAGGCACGGAAGGATCGGTCTTTTTAAGCGTGGCCTGAACGTCGATCACTCTCTGATTGGAACTTCCCTTCCACATAAGGGTTACATCCAGAAGATCGAACATAAACTCTCCGTCCACCACCACATCAAGGTATTTCATAAGAGGAAAATGATATATATTCTCCCAGGAATCACCTGTATAAAGCCAGATCGTTTTATCGGGGTAACGTTCCTTTATCTCCTGAGCAAATGCCCTTACATCATAGCGGTTTGCGGGATGAAGGGGATCTCCGCCGGAAAAGGTGATCCCGGAAATGTATGGTTTATCCAGTTGTTCAAAGATCTCAGCTTTGGCGTCATCATCAAACAATAAGCCTCCGTTGGGATCCCAGGTTATGGGGTTCTGGCAGTTCTTGCAGCAGTGATCGCAGCCTGCCACCCACAGTACGACACGAAGACCGTCACCGTTCTTCATATCGTCCTTTGTTATATTGTGATAACGCATATTACATGGACTTCCTTTCTGCTATTTCAGCCATCTTGGCATCGTTGAGTCTGGTATCTCCGTGGACTCTTGAATAAGAAAGGTAGCCGTTCATACGATCGATCTTGGTAAGATTTCTGCTTCCGCACTTGGGACAAACATCCATCTCAAGTTCCTGATGTCCGCAGTCATCACAATAAGCAAGGGACAAGTTAACACCCTCGTAGAAGCCCATATCCATGGCTCTGTGTATAAGTGTCTTAACTGCCTCTATATTGTAATCAATGGGGTATTTAACATACTGTATCTTTCCGCCGTTGCAAAGATCCCAGAATCTGTTCTCAAGATCCTGCTTCTGGATGGGAGTGATATCTTCCGAAACATGGCAATGGAAAGAATTTGAAACATATTCTCTGTCGCTTACACCTTCGATAATACCGTAGCGCTTTCTGAACTGCTGAACCTGAAGACCGCAGAGATTCTCTGCGGGAGTTCCGTAAATGGCATAGAGGTTGCCGTCTTCTTCCTTAAATTCGTTGATCTTTCTGTTTATATGCTCAAGAACCTCAAGGGCAAACTGACCGTCTTCCACGAGGGATTTCTTGTTATAAAGCATCTGTAATTCATTTAAAGCGGTGATACCGAAGCTTGCGGTAGCCGTCTTTAAGATGGGCTTGATCTTATCCGTAAGCTTTAAGTGTCCGCCGTAGAAACCGCCTTCACAATAAGCAAGAGGGTTTGTGGAGGCTCTCATCTCACCTAAATATGCATAGGTACGGATATGAAGCTGTCTGATAAGCTCAAGATAGTAATCCAGTACCTCGTAGAAATCCTTGCTCTCCTTACGGGCTTTGGCCAGGATCATGGGCAGATGAAGAGAAACAACACCGATATTGAAACGGCCTACGAAGATAGGCTTGTCATCATCATCTGCGGGATGCATTCCGCCGCGCTCATACCAGGGTGAAAGGAATGCACGACAGCCCATGGGCGAAATGATACGCCCGTACTGTTTGTACATTGATGCAACATAGCCTTTTCCCGTAAGGGAAAGCCAGTCGGGATACATAGTCTTTGCGGAGCACTCAACACCTGCCTCAAAAACGTCCTCAAGGGGCTTTCCGGGGCCGTGAAGGTTCTCATCGTAAAGGAATACGATCTTAGGGAACAAAACGGGCTTCTTGCAGTCCTTCTTGCCCTGTCCCTTTCTTCTTACGTTAAGAAGCTGGATGGTAGCAAGCTTTGCAAATCTGCCGGTTCCGGTACCTGCGGTAACTGTGATGAAGGGATAGTCGCCTCGGGAAGAAGCAACGGTATTGAACTTATACTCCCATCCCTGGAAACCCTGTTCAAAATCCCTTGTTACGTCGCTTAAGGCCTCTGCCTCGGCAGATTCCCTGTTTACACCGAGCTTCTCGTACTTGGCAATATATTTTGCATAGGACTTCTCGGCATAAGGCTCAAGGATAAGGTCGACACTGGGAACGGTAAATCCGCCGTACTGCTGGGAAGCGGCACTTAAAACGATGTCGCCGATAACGTCGAAGGCTACATCGAGAGTCTTGGGCTCGTTATACCAGATGTTTCCCATTTCGAAACCGCCGGAAAGAACGTGCTCTACGTCAAAAAGACAGCAGTTCATGGTATCTCTTCTTGCGGACATGTCGTGAACATATAAATAACCGTCACGGCAGGCCTGGATCTCCTCGGTGGTCATGAAGAACTTCTGATAAAGCTCTTTATTTAACTGGTTAAAGATAAGGCTTCTTTTTGTGGAAACAAGAGCCGAATCCGTATTGGCATTTTCCTTATCGCCCACATACATGATGGACTGGCTCTTTTTATAGACATCGTCAAGCATTCTGACAAAGTCTGTCTTGTAGTTTCTGTAATCCCTGTAGGACTTTGCAACTATGGGCTTGACCTCTTCAAGGGCGCTTTCAACGATATTGTGCATGATGGGAATGGGAATCTCGGTCTCGTCCATCTCATCGATGTGAGAAATGACATATTTACAGATCTTCTCATTATCCTTGTCGGTAAATTTGGTAAGCGCTCTGTATGCGCTCTTTGCAACGGCATTGATAACCTTCTGAACATTGAAGGCTTCACGGCTGCCGTCCTTTTTGATGACCCAGACTTCCTTCTCGGGCTTGAATTTCAAACTGTAATCGATCTTTTTTTCTTCGTTCGCGCCACTCATCTTCACATTCTCCCTTGGTCAAAAAATACTAACTTTAGTTTAAAATAAGCAAAAGAAGCACAATATATTGTGCTTCTTAAGTATATAACATGGATTTTTTTAAATCAATAATTTATTAAGACTTTTTTAAGATATTCACGATACTCATTCACCACATTTTCCGGATCGATGATATGAACATCCGGTCCAAGACCGGTGAGCCAGCCGAAGAACTGAGGGCTTACTTTGACATTTACTCTCACACTTATCTTCCCATTTGAGCTTTTCTTGAATGTCGGTTCCTTTCCGAAACGATCGATCATAACACCGCAGAGAGTTTCGGGAAATTCAAGAGTGACCGCACTGTCCTCTCCGCTGTACATGCCGAAGGTCATATTTTCATAATGTACGGGATCGAATTTTTTCGTAATGTCGTTCTTATCGGAGGCATCGTTCAAAACCGCCACATTCTTCATCTTGTCACAGCGGTAATGCCTGATCTCCTTATATTTTCCGTTATAAGCTATGAGATAGTATCGCTCGTCATTCCATGAAAGACACATCGGCGTTACAACATAGTACTCTCCGTCGTGCTTGGGGACGAATTCTTTATTCATGTTCCAGTCACAATACTGAAAGGTTATTTTTCTCTTTTCTGAAATGGCACTTGAAATGGCATCCACAACATAGTAGATACTTTCATTATCGCTCTTAATGCGGTTCGTCACATAAACATTACGTTTAAGCGTACCGGCATCGTATTCGCTAAGAAAGCTTTCCAACTTCTTTATAAGCTCCCTTGATTTCTTCTCGGTAATGAATCTGGAAGAAGAGATCGCATCCGCAAGGGGCAGGATCTCGCTCTTTTCAAAAAGCCTGCTTAAAAGACTGTAACCGCCCACACGTCCCTTGTACTGGGCGATATCATAGCCCATGTTCTGAAGAACAAGGATATCGTCATAGATACTCTTTCTTTCGGCTTCGATATCATATTTTGCCAGTTCCTCGATAAGCTCCTTGGTGGTGATGTAATGCTTATCGTCGGTCTTCTGCTCCAGGATCGAAACGATCCTTAAAAGCTTTTCCTTCTGCTTGGCGGACTTTGCCATTTTGTTTTTCCCCCTTAGTCCTTTGCTTCATAGCCTTCATCTGTCAAAAGATCTTCTCTATCCGCGCTGTTGAATGCCAGCCTGTCACAGCGTTCGTTCTCGGGATGGCCCGCATGACCCTTGATCCATTCAAAGGTCACGTTATGGGATTCCATAGCAAGAAGAAGCCGCTGCCAGAGATCCTTGTTAAGAACCTCGGAATTGTCGGCTTTTTTCCAGCCCTTCTTCTTCCAACCCTCTATCCAGCCGTTGTTAAAGGCATTTACAAGATATTGGGAATCGGAAATGATCGTCACGTCGCAGGGCTTCTTTAAGGCTTCAAGGCCCTTAATGGCTCCCAGAAGTTCCATTCGATTGTTGGTTGTGAGACGAAAGCCTTCAGTGAGCTCCAATTCGTGGAGTTTTCCCTTTGTATCGATATACTGAAGGATCGTTCCGTATCCTCCGGGACCGGGATTACCCTTTGCGGACCCGTCGGAAAAAACAGTTACTCTCATACGCTCCAGACGCCTTTTTCAAGAAAATCCTCTGCGGAGCATTCCGCATGTTTTACTATATCTTCGGGGAAGCCCATTACGCTTAACAGCTTGATGGCATTTCGTGTAACGGCCCTTCCCGTATTCAGTCTGTAATTGAACAATACATCATTGTCTTTGATCTCTTCTTCGAAATGATAATTGTCATAATCATTCTCAAGAAGGTAAGTAAGCTCACCGTCATGTGTGGCCGCAAAACAGATGCAGCCCTTTTGCGACAGATATCTTAAGATCTCCGTACTTGCTGCGATCCTTTCAACCGTATTTGTGCCGCGAAGAACCTCATCCACAAAGCAAAGGACCTTTCTGTCGGGATTGTTGTCACTGTAATCAAGGATTCGCTTCATGGCCTTGATCTCAACCATGAAATAACTGTCATTCCCCATAAGATCGTCCCTTAAGGACATGGATGAGAAGATCGAATAAATGCTTCCCGTGAATTTCTTTGCCATACAGGTATATATCGTCTGTGCAAACAAAGCGTTCAATGCTACCACCTTTAAGAAGGTTGATTTGCCGGAAGCGTTTGATCCTGTAATAAGAACACCGTGATCTGCGGTGATGGAGTTCTTGACGGGATCCGTGATAAGGGGATGAAATCCTTCTTCCATGACAAGCTCCGAAGATTCGCCGGGAATGCACCATTCATCAAGGGAAGCCCTGAAATAGGCGATGCTCACGTAGCTTTCGATCCTTCCAAGGCGCTTAAACAGTTCCTCAAAGGTTTCTGTGTTATTCTGAAGAGAGCTTAACATCCTGTAAAAATAGATGATGTCGATGTGAAAGAGCATCTTCACATAATCGAGAAGCAGTTCAAGGGGATTGCCGGAACCGATGGCTGTGTTCCTGTTGACAACAAGCCCTGCGTGTCTGGTAAAGCTTTTTAACCTGTCGGCACATTCTTCGATCCTGTCAAATTCATCCCTGAGGATATCGATCTTTAAGCCCGTGATATTCTTTGCGTTAAGGATAAAACGGTTTATATAGCCGAAAGAAACGATATAGGATTCGATCTTTCCGTGTTCGGAATAG
>JAEEIN010000044.1 GCA_016281385.1 Lachnospiraceae bacterium
GTAATACCAGCTGGTGAGCCACAATAAAAGTGAGTAGAACAGAAGCGTTGTGGTAATGATCTTTGGAACCACAAGGCTTCTTTTTATAAAGTTTCTGATAAGCAGTTCCGTTGTCAGTGCCCAGCCTGCGATTATCAGGCTGTAATGCTTTCCGGGATTTAAATTGAATTTGAAATCCAGGAAAAGGGCGATTATGGTAAGGGAGATGACGATGAAGGCCTGTATCTTAAACAATGATACCTGAGCCTTTAATTTATCGCTCTTGGGCCAGTTGTCCACTGTGTCCTCTCCCTTTAAGGAGCGCTGGCACAAGGGACATTTGTCCACATTTCCTCCCACATTTACATTGCAGTTGGGGCAGATCTTCATATTGTTTTTCCTCGTTATTTTATGACATCCGTTGCAAAAACGGTAACTTCGGTACCTGTTTCCTGAAGGGCCTTTATTAGCCTTCTGGGAATGCCGGTTCCCGAGTAAGCGGAAGCGATACCAAGGACCAGATCGTTTCCGTAGCTTGTGATGGTTATGAATAAGCGGTCTGTTGAACAATAATCCGTGAAATAGTCGATATAGGGCTTAAGTTCATCCGGAACCTTGATGGGACCCAAGTTTGAAAGAACTGCGGTGACCATCTTGGATTCTTTTCTTGCGAAGGCCCGGACTACAGGCTGCTTGATGAAAAGCGGAACCATGCGGATGAAGAAGAGCTTCTCTATACTCTGGTAGCGGTTCATCTGAAGATCTATGTATTCCTTGGTCAGATGGGACTTGAAGGTTGCATCGAATTCCTTTGCAAGGGTATCAAGGGTCTCGCTGCCGTCAAAGGTGTGGGAAACCTCAACATTGTTGAAGAAATTCCCCATGGTCTCCGAAGGGTAATAATTTCTCAAGTTTACCGGAAGGGAGATGGTTATGGGCTTATGCCGCTGAATAAAGGGCATTTCCGCATAAATGGAGAGCATGAGCTGGGAACCTAAATAGCTTGTAAGGCTGACTCCCATGCTCTTTGCCGCTTTAAGGAGCTTGTCCGCTTCGAAATGAACCTCGAAGAACTGAAGTTGATTGTAGGGAAGCTTTCTGCTCTGTATGTGATAGGCTTTGTTCTTTTTCGTAAGGATATTGGTGGGGGTTGCGGTGTTTGAGTTCGTAAAGAACTGATCGTAACCGTTCCTTGAAGTTTCGTCCGCGGAAACCGTTCCCAGAAGGGATACATCATTAAGCTCCTCGGGATGGGCGAGCCTTAAATAGTTTGTTACCAGCATCCTTAAGAAAAGGAAAAGCCCCGTTCCGTCACTGATGGCATGGAAGAGGTCGATGTTTATTCTTCTTCCGAAATAGGAAACCCTATAGTGGAGAACACCGACATAGCCGTCTCCGTAGAGTCTGGGGCAGGGGCGCCCGCTTTCTTCAACGACTACGGGCTTGAAGTCCGTTTCCTCTATGTAATTCCAGAAAAAACCGCGGCGGACGCGAACCTGAAATCTGGGGATCTCCTCTATGGTCTCGTCCAGGGCAGCCTGAAGCAATGCCGGATCGATGTCCTCCTTAAGAGTACAGCAAACCCGCATTGTTTTTGGATCTCTGTCCGTATGTCCGGCAAGGAACACCTTTGCCACGTTGTCTACTTTGTACCAGTTGCTCAAATCATTACTCCGAATATATATTATCGTTTTTATCGGCCGTGGCCGTTTACTGCTCGGTGATCTTTGTTATGAAATCCCTGACGGAATCAAGGGCGTGGGCAGCCTTGGGGATGGGCATCTGCTGGAAAACGTGCCAGCCCCCGGTATAAACCTCAAGCTTTGCATAGGAATCGGCTTTCATAAGCTTCTTTGCCAGCTTCTCGCTGTCATCCCTGAGTATTTCATTGCTTCCTACCTGAATAAGGGTGGGAGGGAAGCCTTCCAGATCCGCAAAAAGAGGGCTTAAGGCGGGATCTTCAAAATCGGCTTCGGGTCCGGCGTAGGCGCTTCTTACGGAAAGGACATAATCCTTTGTTATGGTAGGATCCTTGTCCTTAAGACTCTCATAGGTTGAACTTTCGGCCCGCATATCCGTCCAGGGACTCATAAGGATCAGAGCGCCGGGAAGGAGTCTTCGCTGTTCCTTAAGTTTAAGGACAAGCTCCAGGGCCAGATTTCCCCCTGCGGAATCCCCCGCAAGGAAAACATTGTTTGCACCGTATCCAAGCATCATGAGATGATCCCATACCTTCAATGCATCCTCGATCTGAGCGGGATATGGATTCTCGGGAGCCAGTCTGTATTCGAAAGAAACGGTCTCGATCCCTGTATGGGTTGCAAGTTTATTGGCAAGTATCCTTGCGTATCCAAGCTTTCCGCAGGTATATCCGCCGCCGTGACAGTAAAGGATCACTTTATCCTTTCTGTGGGGATACTCGGGAGAAACCCATTCACAGGGAATCTCGCCCACGGTAAAGGACTTTACGTTAAGCATCAGCACCGGGGTTACGAGCTTTGAAAAAAGCTCCATTTCAGAGCGCTGCCTCGAAAGCTCCTCAGGAGTCATCAGCGCGGGATTTCCCGCCGCCTGATGCACGGCTTTGATGGTCTTCATAAGAAGAGTCATCTCCTCCGTATTCTCGGCTGCTTTATTCGCTTTTTTATCGGGCAATATGGAAGTAAATGCTTTCATAACGATTTATTTTAACACACTTTGACTTGGTTTTACAGATGGAGAGATGACTTTGTGATCAAGATGTATCGACCCGGCCTGTCCGGGCCGATACATGTGTGAAATTCTGTTAAGCGGCTTTGGATTCGGGAACCTCTCCGTTGATGATACGATTGATGTTTTCGACGATGAACATCTGGGCGCTTTCGTTATAGATGAGAGAGTAGTATTCCCGGCTGTTGCGGCGGTCAAAGCCTTTTGTCATGCTTATTCCAAGGGATTCGCCTGCAGCCGTGGGCTGCTTGTCCTTTCTGTTCGTGGAGGGATCGGAGATCTCCTCAAGAAGACCTGAAGCAATCAGCCATCTGTTTACGCTGACTGCCGTTATCTGCTTGATACCGCTTTCCTTAACCGGTGCATAGATCTGCTCAAGCAGCTTTGTAAGAGACTTGGGCTTGTCAAATTCAAACTTCGCAAGTGCCTCCTCCGGCAATTCCTCGGGGGCTTTCCTGTCGCTTGTTTTTGCCGAAAGACTGTTTTCAAGAACTGCGGTCAGGATATCCTTGATCAGGAACATCTTTCTGATCACCTCGGGATGATTCAATAATGTATCCTCATTTTCAATCGCTCCTGTCAGAGGATTGATCCCCTCTGCCAGCTTTTCAGTAAATGCTCTTGCTTCTGTAATTTCGCTTTTCTTAAAACTTCTCATTCTTTTTCCTTTCCTGCCACGCACGCATACTTCGGACTGTTTACCAAATACGGTGCTGACACATTGTGAATAGTAAATTGGGTAACTTTGCCCGAAAAGGGCATAAAGAACTGCTCGGCAAGATACCGGGCTGATATGAAAAATGTAAATGGGGGGATTCAATAAAAAGATTTTCCTGGTTCCGAAAACGATAGATGTTTCAGATGTGCTGATGGTATCACAGGAAAAAGATGGATGTCAATTCTTTCTTTTTGCTTTCTGATTATTTCATTAAGAAACCTTAAAGTTGTGGCAAGCCGGGGCCAATCGTGGTAAAATCAAACAGTGTATGGGTGAAAGTATGCCCACGGAGGTGTTTAAATGGATAAACCCGCGATACTTGGCGGAATTCCCGTCAGGGACAAGGAACACAGGATATTTTACGGACATCAGTCCGTTACGGAAGAAGATATAGAAGCGGTAGCGGAGTCCATAAGGACTGAGTACCTTACGGGCGGCCCCGGTATCGGAAGGACCGAAAAGAGACTTTGCGAGATCACGGATGCTAAATATGCGGTGCTCTGTGCCAACGGAACCGCTGCGCTCCATCTGGCATGTCTGGCCATAGGGATAAAGGAAGGGGATGAAGTCATTGTTTCTTCCATCACCTTTGCAGCCAGCGCAAACTGCGTGCTTTACTGCGGCGGAACTCCCGTTTTTGCGGATATTCGCCCCGATACCTACAACATAGATGTTGAGGATGTAAGAAGAAAGATCACCGACAGGACGAAAGCCATCGTTGCGGTGGATTTTACGGGTCAGGCGGTTCAGCTTGATGAACTTAAGGAGATCTGCAAGGAGCATAACCTCTATCTCATTGAGGATGCGGCTCATTCCATCGGAACGAAATACAAGGGCCGTCCCGTGGGCTCCATTGCCGACATCACCACCTTCAGTTTCCACCCGGTAAAGACGGTAACTGCCGGCGAGGGCGGAGCGTGCATGACAAACGACCCGGAACTGTATAAGAAGCTCCATCTTCTTGTTACCCACGGAATAACAAAGAATCCCGATGAGATGGAAAGGACCGCAGAAGGCCCCTGGTACATGGAGCAGATAATGCTTGGCTTCAATTACAGGATAACGGAATTCCAGGCAGCGCTTTTGATGAGCCAGTTAAATAAACTTGAAGCCTTCTCAAAGAGGAGGAAAGAGATAAGAAAAGCCTACGACGAAGCCTTTAAGGATGAGGAGTGCCTGTTCATTCAGGAGAGTATCCCCGAGTCCGATACAACACAGCATCTGTATGTGATAAGGCTTAACCCCGAGAAGCTTTCCTGTACGAGAAGAGAATTCTTTGATGCTCTGACCGCCGAGGGAACCTGTCCTCAGGTTCATTACATCCCGGTCTACAGACATCCCTATTATGAGCATCTTGGATACAAGAAGGGTCTTTGCCCCAATGCGGAGTACTACTACGAAAACTCCATGAGCATTCCCTTCTATGCCGCAATGACCGATGAGGATGTGGCCGATACCATAAAGGCCATAAAGAAGCTTTGCGCATATTACAGAAAATAAAAACCGTGAGGAAATAAATGAAATCAGTATCTTTTGTCATTCCCTGCTACAGATCGGAACTTACCATCGGGAAAGTGGTGGAGGAGATAAATGACACAATGGAGAGCCTCCTTGACTACGATCATGAGATCATTCTTATCAATGATGCTTCTCCCGACAATACCTTTGATGTGATAACCGCTCTCTGTGCGAAGTATCCCAATATCACCGGGATCGACTTTGCAAGGAACTTCGGCCAGCATTCCGCACTTATGGCCGGGCTCAGAGAGGCCAAGGGCGATTATGTGATCTGTCTTGATGATGACGGACAGACTCCCGCCGACGAAGCGGGCAAACTCATAGATGCCCTTGATAACGGAGCGGATGCGGTATATGCAAGATATGCTCACAAGAAGCACAGTATCTTCAGAAACTTCGGCACCTTCATGAACGAGAAGATGGCCCAGCACCTTTTAGGCAAGCCTGCGGATCTTTTTGTTTCGAGCTATTTTGGTGTAAAGCGCTTTGTTGTTGAGGACATGATCCGCTACGAAAACGCATATCCCTACGTTATCGGCCTTGTTTTAAGGGCAACGAAGCGGATAGTAAATGTCGACGTAAACCACCGCAGCCGTGAGGTCGGAACTTCCGGCTATACCTTCAGTAAACTCTTAAATCTCTGGATCAACGGCTTTACCGCCTTTTCCATCAAGCCCCTGAGATTTGCCACCGCCATGGGAGCCATCCTGGCGGGCCTGGGCTTTATTTACGGTATTTACACGGTGATCAAGAAGTTTGTTGTTCCGGGTGTACCTACGGGCTATTCGGCTCTGATGAGTGCCATCGTGTTCATCGGAGGAATGATGATGCTGATGCTTGGCATGGTCGGCGAATACATCGGAAGAATGTACATCAGCATGAACAGCTCACCTCAGTATGTGATCCGTTCAAAGATCGAGCACGGATCGGAAGAAGAAAAGGATGAAGAATAAGATTTTTACATTGGCGGCCGCCGCTGTACTTGTGGCCGCTGCGGTCCTGTACGGTATCTTTGCGGGACCGGTTAAAAATATAAAGACGGATGTTGTTGTATTTGGCGACAGCCTTATAGGAAACGACAGAACGGAGGATTCCGTTACCTCGCAGCTTTCAAAGCTTTCCGGTTTGTCGGTATACAATGCGGGGATCGGCGGAACTGCCATGAATGCAGGCTCCGAAGAGATATCCCGGTTTAAGAATTACAACATGGTCAGCATCGCAACGGATATTGCAAACGATGATTTTTCGGCAATGCTTTCCGATATCCCGACGGCTTATATCCAATATTCCAACGTGCTTGATTATGCGGCGGATACCATAAAGGACATCGCACGCATCGATTATGACAGCGTTAAATATGTGGTGATCGAGCACGGTGTCAACGATTATCTCGGAGGTGTTGCTCTTGACAATTCCGCAGACAGATATGACACGACCACTTTCTGCGGTGCTTTACGCACAAGTATCGAGAACCTGAAAAAAGCAATGCCCGACGCACAGATCATTGTTGTTTCGCCCTGCTTTACCTGGACACAGGTTGGGCCGGCGGACACAACGGATCTCGGATACGGAACCATAGACAGTTATGTTGAGGCCGAGAGGGCCGTCTGCGAAGAAGAAGATGTCACTTTCGCCGATTTTTATAATGAAAGCGGTATAAACCGTAAGAATTACGAGGCTTTTTTATATGACAGCCTCCACGTGAATGAAGCCGGCAGCAGTATAATGGCCGATATCATTTACAAAAATATGAAATCTCACTGAGGATTGACCTGATTATATGATCACACCTGAGGAAACCTTAAAAAAATTCCATAATGCAGTGGGAAGCAAGGGAAGGCAGGCGTTTTTTGCAGCTTTCGTCACCGGGCTTCTTACCCATCTCGTCATTCTCACTTCGGATATACCCAATCATGACGGCCTTGCCAGCATGTATTTTGATCAGAACATGATAACTTCGGGAAGATGGTTTCTGGGTGCGGCTTGCGCTCCCACTTCTTTTTATGCCCTTCCCTGGCTCATCGGCCTTGCGGCACTGATCTACATCGGCCTTGCGGCAATGGTCTTAAGGTCGATCCTTAAGATAGAGGAACCGCTGCTTGTTGTTCTTTCATCGGCACTTATCGCCGTGTTCCCTTCACTGGCTTCAAACTTTGCATACGTTTTCACCATGGACGGATATATGCTGGGAATGCTCCTTTGCGTGATCGCGGTCTGGGCAGTCGGAGCAAACGAGAAGTTCGGCTGGATCGCCGGCGCGGTACTTCTTGCCTTCGGAATGGGCTGCTATCAGGCATACATAGCGATTGCGATGCTGCTTTGCATATATAAGGCCTGTGAGATCCTTTTTGAAGAAGAAACCCCGGGAAAAAAGGCTGTAAAGATCGGAAAGTACGCCGGAATGGGCATATGCGGCGCGCTTCTTTACTATGTACTTTTAAAGATCCTTCTTGTTATACAGGGAAAAGAACTTGATACATATCAGGGCATTAACGGCATGTCCTCGGGAAACGGCCTGGGCCTTGTGGGAACCGTAAAAACAATGTACACCGACTTCCTTTCCTTTACTTTCGGAAGCAGAGTCGTGATCTCAAATGTGTTGACGGGCATTGCATTGGCCCTTCTTTTTACGGTGGCACTTGTTTCCTTTATAAGGCTGGCGGCTGAAAAGGGAATGTTCAAAAAGCCCCTGTTTTATGTTTTTGCAGCCCTTGTACTTATCGCGCTTCCCTGCGTGATGAATGCGATATTACTTATTTCGGCAAGTGTGAATTATCACGTGCTCATGCGCTATCAGTGGGCATTTCTTATTGTGCTTCTGCCTGCGATCATCGGAAGGTGCGGGAAGAAGGATACATTGGCTGTCGGTGGCCTCTGGGTCGCAACGATTTCCATGGCTGTGATCTGTCTGTCCTATATGGTTACGGACAATATCGCCTATTCAAATCTCCAGAAGAAGTATGAAAAGACTTATGCATACTGCTTAAGGCTTGCAGACAGGATCGAGCAGACGGAAGGCTATTATGAAGGCATTCCCGTTGCTATGGTCGGTGTTGTGGGAAACGAATCCTATCCCACCACGGATATCACGGATGCTGTTACCGCGGATCTTCTTGGAATAAGCGGGGACTATCTTATTTACAAATCGGAAAATTACGAGCAGTTTTTCAGATATTATCTCGGGATAACTTTTAACATGGTTTCATCGGACAAAGTCGTGGATTTCTATGACGAGGATTTCTACGCAAATATGTCCAGCTTCCCGGGAGAGGATTCCGTCTTATTGCATGACGGTGTCATTTACGTCAAAACCGAGAATCGCAGATAGGAGTAAAGAAAGCATGGCATTACTTTCAATCGTGCTTCCCTCCTACAATGAAGAGGGAAACATAAAGAACACTGCGGAAGTCTTATCGAGCCTTCTTAAGAAAAACAACATAGAGTACGAGCTTGTTTTTGTTGATGACGGAAGCGTTGACGGAACCTATGAACTGATAAACGAAGCAGCAGCGAAGGATCCCAATGTCAAAGGCATTTCTTTTTCAAGAAACTTTGGAAAGGAAGCCTCAATTTTTGCGGGACTTTCGGTTGCAACCGGCGACGCTGTGATAGTGATGGACTGTGATCTTCAGCATCCTGCGGAGATCATTCCCGAGATGTACTCTCTCTGGCAGCAGGGCTACGAAGTCGTTGAAGGGATCAAATCCTCCCGAGGCAAGGAGGGGCTGTTCCATAAAATGGCGGCAGGCATCTTCTACAGTGTCATGAGCGGACTTATCAAGATGGACATGAAGTCCACCTCCGACTATAAGCTCCTTGACAGAAAGGTCGTAAACGTGCTCCTTTCTCTTCCCGAGAAGCGCACCTTCTTCCGCGCCCTTTCCTTCTGGGTAGGCTTTAAGACCGCAAAAGTTGATTACGAGGTTCAGGAGAGAAAATACGGAAAAACAAAATGGAACTTCACAAGCCTCATGCGTTATGCCATAAACAATGCCACCAGCTTTTCCACCCTTCCTCTTCAGATCGTGACATTTCTCGGGTGGCTGCTTCTGATCTTCAGTCTGATCCTGGGAGTTCAGACACTGGTTAAGTATTTCTGCGGAACGGCGGCCGAGGGCTTCCCTACGGTCATCCTGCTTGTTCTTCTCATAGGCGGTATCATAATGATAAGTCTCGGTATCATCGGACATTATCTTGCCAGGATCTATGAGGAAGTTAAGGGAAGGCCCAAATATATCATTCGGACCCATACAGACAATATCAAAGGAAATCTTTAATACGGAATATGGAATCGGTTAAGGAAAATACGATCTTTTCCAACAAAATATACACAGAGGTAACCAAGTGGCTTTTTCCCGCCATCCTTGTCGCCTTCTCCTTTGTGGGGGTAAACCGCGGCATCGACCTTACGGATACGGGCTACAACATGGGCAACTATATTTATCTTTCAAAGCTTGACGGAATGTGGTATTATTCCACATTGTTCTCAAACTTTGTGGGATGGCTGACAGTGAGGCTGCCCTTCGGTGCGACTTTGCTTGGGGCAAACATTTACATGGGGCTCATAAAGGCTTCCTTCGGACTGTTTGCATATTACTATTTCACAAAAAGAAGGGGTTTTACCCGTGAACCGGTATTTGCTGCGGTATTTATCTCTTTTGCACTCTGGTGGATACCGAATGCGGGACTTTACCACTACTTAAGCTTTTATCTGCTGGCAGCGGGAACGGTCCTTCTTTGCGAAGGCCTGTTCAATGATAAAAAGAACTGCCTGTTTACAGCGGGCGTTGTTCTTGCGGCAAATGTGTTCGTACGCTTTCCAAACGTTACGAATGCGGGAATGATAGTTGTACTTTGGCTGTATTGTTTTCTGAAAAAAGAAAGCGTGCGTGAATGTCTCTCAAAGACATTAAGGTGCATCGCGGGCTATGTGTCGACCCTTGTTCTTGTATTCGGGATCATAGCTGCCTGCGGTAAGCTTCCCAATTATGTCGCGGCCATCAGGGAACTCTTTGCCATGACGGACGATGCTCCGAGATACGGTCCCTTATTTATGCTTAAGAACCTGGTCAATTCATACACATGCGTATGGTACTGGCTTGTTCCCGTAGCATTGGGCCTGATCCTGCTGATCGCGGTTTCTTTTCTTCCGGAAAAGTTTAAGCCCTTTGGAATCGCAGCTTCCGTCGGCGGATTTGCCGTGATCTATTTCTGGGAATACAAGAAGGAACTGTTTGACTACAACTTCAGATCCTACAGCTCCATCTACCTGTTTATGGTGGTGATACTGATCATCAGTATGCTTCTTCTTGTGATGGGGCTCTTTATAAAGGATCTTCCCATTGAGGTCAGGACCTGGTGCGGTGCGGCGATAATGATCCAGCTCATCACGCCCATCGGCAGCAACAACAGCCTTTACGCGGTGATGAACAACATGTTCTTCATACTTCCGGTTTCCCTTTACGTGCTGGCGAGACTGTGGAAAACAAAGCGTTTTATGTATCTTACGCCGGGATTGTGGCTTTTTATACTTCTGTTTTTGTTCCAGGGGATCTGCTTCAGATGGGTTTATGTTTTCAGGGACGGATTCTTAGGAGATATAGATTCCGGGGTTTATAACAACAAAACCCTTGCCGGTATGAAGACGGAAGCGGTGAACGCAGCATTTCTTACGGAACTGAGTGATCTTTGGGAAAAGGAAGGCCTTAAGGACCATACGGTTCTTGCCTTCGGGAACAACCCAGGTATTGCCTTCGTGACGGGCTCCGCTCCTGCGATCTCGTCCACCTGGCCCATACTTGAGTCGTATTCTTCGGAGAAGTTCGCAACGCAGCTGAAAATGCTTGAGAAACGGATGGAAGAAGGCGAGAGTGTTGTTGTTGCAACTGATGCGACACTGGATATTGAAGGTCGGAAACAAGAGATTCTTAAGGATTTCTTACAAAAATACAAGTTTAAATCCATATATGATAAGAACGATCTGAAAATATGGATTTTGGAGGAATAAGCAATGATTCGTTTTAACGTTCCGCCTTACACAGGTAAGGAGATGGATTACATCAGACAGGCCGTGGAGAATATGAAGATCTGCGGTGACGGTGATTTCACAAAGAAGGATAACGAATGGCTGGAGAAGAAGACCGGAGCAAAGAAGGTTCTTCTTACGACATCCTGCACACATGCTCTCGAGCTTGCGGCACTTCTTGCGGACATCAAGCCCGGAGATGAGGTGATAATGCCCTCATATACCTTCGTTTCCACCGCCGACGCTTTTGTTCTTCGGGGAGCAAAGGTTGTATTCGTTGACATTCGGCCCGATACCATGAATATCGATGAGAAGCTCATAGAGAATGCGGTCACTGATAAAACAAAGTGCATCGCTCCCGTACACTATGCGGGCGTGGGCTGTGAGATGGACACCATAATGGACATTGCAAAGCGCTATAACCTTTATGTTATCGAGGATGCGGCTCAGGGTATCATGTCAACCTATAAGGGCAAGGCCCTGGGAACCTTCGGTGACTTCGGAGCCCTTTCCTTCCATGAGACCAAGAACTACTCAATGGGTGAAGGCGGAGCACTTCTGATGCGTGATGAATCCCATGTGCTCGATGCGGAGATCATTCGTGAAAAGGGTACGAACAGAAGCCAGTATTTCCGCGGCCAGATCGATAAGTACACATGGATGAACTACGGTTCTTCCTATCTTCCCAGCGAACTTAATGCCGCATATCTCTATGCTCAGCTGGAGGTTGCGGATGATATAAACAATGCGCGTCTCCACATCTGGAACCGCTACATGGAAGGCCTTTCCGACCTTAAGGATGCGGGCAGGATCGAGGTTCCCTTCGTCCCCGAACATTGCACTCACAATGCCCACATGTTCTACATAAAGGCTGCGGATCTTGAGGAAAGAACAAAGTTCATCGACTTTATGAAGGCAAATGATATTTTAAGCGTATTCCATTACGTTCCTCTTCATTCTTCACCTGCGGGACAGAAGTTCGGCCGTTTCTCCGGCGAGGACCGCTATACCACAAAGGAAAGCGAGCGCCTTGCAAGGCTTCCTCTTTACTACGGTCTTGAGGATGAAAAGGTTGATTACATAATCGACAAGATACATGAATTTTTTAAAGGATAATTCGTAAACATGAAGGATTGGCTTTTTGGCCTCAACAGAATATACCTTGCCGCCGTAACCTCGATACAGGCCATATGTGCGGCCATCTGGCTGGTTTTAAGGATCAGGGCCGGAGAGAAGATCTCGGTCATTGGTCTGGTGGTGGCTCTTTTGCTCATCGCCGCCATCGGCGCATTTATTTTCGGAAAAAGAAAGCTCTGGATCGCTTCGGTGATGTTTGTTTTTACCATGCCCTGCGTATTCCACACCGCGGTTTCCGGGAATATCGCTCTTTTGCCGGATGCGCCCAGGGGCAGTATTTCCAAGCTGCTGGTGCAGAGACTGTCATGGCCTAATTTCTATAAGATGGGCTACACCTATTTCATCGAGGGTGTTGACGACGGAAATGTTATAGGACTTACCACTTCACCGGAGAAGCTCTGGACTGATTTCTTCCCCAGGGTCGAAGGCTTTTACGGAACCTTTTCTCCCGAGATCTACAAGGAGTTTGCCAAGACCTCTCTTGCAAGCTTTAAAAAGGAGATCGTGTGCGATATCCTGATGGACTTTACGTCCCATATTTTTGCCCCCTTCACAACGGAATTCACTCTTTTGGGTCTTTCGCCGGGAAGCAATAACGGAAAGAATTACAGGGACTTTATCGCGGGAGGAGATTTCGGCAGGTTCTATCTGCATTTCGGATATGCCGCCTTTATCGGACTTTTTGTTCTGGCAGTGATCTCGCTTGTGATCAGGACAAAGAAACCTACCGCTCATGCAACCCTTCTTTGTGCGGAAGGTGTGGCTTTGATCGCATTTTATGATATCTTCTTCCCCTTAAGGGGCTTTGATTATATGAATGGGGCGTGGATAATCCTTATCTGGGGATTCTATCTTCTTTACGCCATGAGGGATGTTAATGCTGACGGTTAAGATCATCTTACTTTGCATAACCGTATATTTGTCCTGCTATCTTACAGGGGGACTCATTTGTCCCGAGAGGGACAGAAAAACCCCGGGACTTAAGATCGTTTACGGTCTCATGATCCTTTGGGCGGTTTTCTTTGCAGTTACGGTGGTGTTCGTTCTCTTTCAGAAGCGGGTATATGAAAGGGGATTCACTTTCGATGCGACTCCTTTGTGGAACGCATCGAACCTTGTCACCGTCTATTTGGCGCTTGCCTTAATTCTTTCCGTGGCAGGGATTGTAATGGGGGTACTTCGTTTGCTGAAGAATGCAGAAAAAACAACCGACGAAGAAAGAAACGCCCCGCTTGTTCTTGATCGTTATGAGATCATGATTCTTGGCCTGTTCATCGCACTTGTTCTGTTCCAGATCATAAAATCCGTGTTTTTTGCGTTTGCGGACGGAGATGATTCTTATTATGTATCTGTAGCTCAGCTTATGACGGGCGGTGAACAGACATTGTATATGAAGGATCCTTATACGGGGTATCCTACCTCAGTTCAAATGCGTTATGCGCTTGCTCCTTTCCCTGTCTGGGTTGGAACTCTTGGCTGCATTTTCGGACTTAATGCCGCAACGGTAGCTCATATATGCATGCCCCTGCTCCTGATACCAATAACTTATGTTATTTATAATGCTGTCGGGAACCTCCTGTTTGGCAGCAATAGAACAGGTAAATATATGTTTCTTTGCCTGGTTGCGATTTTTGTAATGTTTTCGTATTATTCCATAAATCCTTCGGAAGTGTTTTTTCTTACCAGAACAAGGCAAGGAAAGGAAGCGTTGGCAAATATCGTGATACCGATATTGTTTTACGATATGTTCAGACGTGCGTCTTTGGAAGCACTGAAATATGACACGAAAAATTACATCCTGATTATATTAATTGAACTTTCGGGAGCGCTGACATCGGTATTTGGCAATATCCTGATACTGATCATGTTGTTTGCAAACTTCATTTATGCATTTTACAGGAAAGCAAGTCTGCGTTATAAGTTTATGAGTGCTTTGCTTGCTGTTCCTCCGGTGCTTATTGTTGCTATTTACTATCTGTTATAGGAGTTAGGCAGGATGCTTGAGATCATAAAAGACGGCTTAAGAGCCACACTAACTTCATACAGAGATTTTCAGGGAACGGGCCTGATCGTAGCACTTTTTCTTTTTTTGCTGGTTTATCTGGCATTTTCACAGCGGAACAGATATGTAAAGGATGCTCTTGTAAAGTATCCGGTTTATGTATTGCTTGTTTTCTTCTGCCCGGTATGGTACGTCTATGTTTACTATTTTGAAGATTATGAAATACTATATCGGATATTGTGGCTGCTTCCGCTTGGCGTTGTGATCTGCTATACCTTAACGGAGGTTGTTATGGGCCTGAACGAAAAGTTCAGGATACCGGCATTTATGGTTGCAATCATTGTTCTTGTGATCTGCGGCAAGTACACCTATTCAAGCGAATATATAACTCTTGCGGAAAATGAGTATCATGTCCCGGATACAGTAGTGAAGATCTGCGACGAGATCAGCGTTGACGGACGAGAGATACGGGCGGCTTTTCCGGATGAATTTCTGATCTATGTAAGGCAATACACCTCAAAGATCTGCCTTCCTTACGGCAGAGAGATGTTCATGAATTTCGGAAGCTGGGGCAACGAACTTCAGAAGACCGTAAATGCGGATGTGATCGATTCGGAAGCCTGCGCTTTCTGGTTAAGGGACACTGAAACTCCTTATCTCATTGTTTCTTCTTCCAAAAAATTCACGGAGAATATATCCGCGTATGATTTTGTTTATGTGACCAGCATAGACGGTTACGATATATATCTTGACAATAATGCCTACATTGGCAGCGACTTTGATTAAGGACAGAGGAGATTAAAGCTATGGACCGTATCGCGGTTTTGATTCCCTGCTATAACGAGGAGATGACCATCGAAAAGGTGGTCAAAGATGCAAGGGCCAACCTTCCCGATGCAGTGATCTATGTATATGACAACAACTCCACAGACCGTACAGCCGAAATTGCGGCAAATGCGGGGGCAGTGGTTAGAAAGGAACATCTTCAGGGAAAAGGAAACGTTATAAGGAGAATGTTCCGCGAGATCAATGCGCAGTGCTACATAATGATTGACGGTGACGATACATATCCTCTTGAGTTCGCACAGGAGATGGCGGACCTTGTTCTTAATGAGCAGGCAGATATGGTGGTGGGTGACAGGCTTTCATCCACATACTTTACGGAGAACAAGCGTCCTTTCCACAACTTCGGAAACAGCTTTGTACGCTTTTCCATAAACAGGCTTTTTAAATCCGATATCAAGGATATAATGACGGGTTATCGTGCTTTCAGCTTTTCTTTTGCAAAGACCTTCCCCGTACTTTCCAAGGGCTTTGAGATCGAGACCGAGATGACCATTCATGCGGTTTACAACAATATGGATGTGCGTAACGTGGTGGTTGAATACAGGGATCGTCCGGAGGGAAGCATATCCAAGCTTTCGACTTACTCCGACGGTATCAAGGTTATCGGAACCATCGTCAAGCTCTTTAAGAACTACAAGCCCTTTGCCTTTTTCAGCATCATCGCGCTGATCCTGGTGCTTGTTTCAACGGGATTTTTTATTCCTGTATTTGTGGAATATCTTAAGACGGGTCTCGTAGAGAGATTCCCTACACTGATAGTCTGTGGCTTTGTTCTTCTTGCGGCCATTCAGTCGTTCTTTTCCGGAATGATCCTTTCGACGATGGCCAACAAGAACCGCAGGGATTTTGAACAGACACTGATAAATATCCGTCTTTTGGAGGATAAGTGATCGAAATGGAAGAGAAAAAAGGCCTCGGCTGGAAACTGCATATTGTTGTTGTGGCCCTGATCCTTGTATTTGCCGCTCTGATCATGATCACGCTGATAAAGTGGGACCGTTCGGGTAAAAATGTGGTTCTTGAGGATGTGGAAGAGGGCGAGTTCGACTATGAAAGTCTGGATTATGTTTTTATAGTGGATCCCGAGACTCTGGCGGCCCATGGACCTGACGATGGTATAAACAACATTCTCTGCATAGGTGACGATCTTCTGATAAAGAACGATTATGTGGGCGGCGATTCGCTTTTGACCATTATGCAGCGCGGCATTCCGGATTCACAGATAACGAACCTTTCTCTGGTTGGAACAAGGATCGCCGATACACAAAATGCATACCTTAACAACAATGTTACCTACTGGCAGGCGGCCAATCTTTACGATGTGGTGCACGCTCTTTGTACACAGGATTTCAGCCTTCAGAAAGAAGCTCTTGATAACGATGCCATAATCTCGAAGGAGTATTATGACGCACTCACAGCGGTGGATCTTGACAAGATCGATACGGTCTTTATCATCTATTCCTCGGTGGACTACATAAATGCAAGCAATCTGTACGATCCGGAGGATGATTACAATACCGCCACTTTCGACGGGGCTCTTCGGGCTTCCATAAAGACCTTGCAGTCCGCATATCCTCATATCAGGATAGTAGTGGGATCCCCCTATCTTCACGGAGTCATTCAGGGGACGGAAGTCCTTCCCGCCAGCACGGTAAACTACGGAAACGGAACCCTGTCCGAGTATGTGATGAGATCCTACAATGTGGCTATGGAATGCTGCGTTTCCTATGAAGACAATTATTTCGGACTTATAAACGAAGGCAATGTGAATGATTACTGTAACGCCGATACCCTGTTAAATCCCGGTATAGATCTTATAGGCAATCACATAGTCGAATATTTTAAACGAAAATACTGAAAATCTCCCGGAACCTGCCTTAACACCATGGTTTCCGGGCTTTTCTTTGCCTTGTCATATAAGGCATTTTTTGGTACAATATCATAGGTATTTTTTGAGAATGAATAAATAGATCAAAGGGATATAAAATGGCTGATAAGAGAAATTATTCCGAGCCCACCGGGGATACGGAAGAGATAATCCTCGACGATGAGGAATTCGAACTCCTTCTTGCACAGGCAGAGGCTGCGAAGCGCTCCAAGGAAGTTGTTTATGAAGAGCCCGAGGAGTATGAGGACGAGATAGAATACATCGTCGAAGAAGAGGAATACGAAGAAGAACCCGAATATGCTGAGGAACCCGAATATGCTGAGGAACCCGGGGAGGAGCCTGCGGACGACATCACGGTGATGTTCGATACAAGGGATGTCAATGCGGGACTTAAAGACAGCAGGGCGCCAAAGAAGCCTCATCGCATCCGCGAGGATGAGATCAGAGATTACTACGACGAAGACGAGGAAGAAGTTGCCGTAGCGGGATTTTTCAAGGACGGACTTGCCGATAAGCTGGTTTATCTCGTCGGAGCGATGATAGTTTTGTTCGTTATCGTCATCGGGGTTGTTTTTGTAACGGGACATAAGAAGCCCTCGACCGCATCATCTGCGGAAGTGGCTGATATCGGACGTGACGTTGCAACTATCGGTGTTATCGGAGAAAAGGGCCTGACAGGGGTCTTTGACGCAAGGGCCAAGGCTCTTGAGGAACTTTACAGTGCTTCCGAGACCATCGAATATGACGAGATCGATGAGGAAACGGGGCTTGTAAATGTAAGCTTATCCTTAACCTCCATTTTGAGGGACCTTAAGATCAAGTTCCTCAATAAGAACAACAAGCTCATAGCAAATGTGCCTTTTGTGGCCGAAGTTACGGATCCCAAGGGCAATGTCACAACATATACGGATGAAGACAAGGACGGTATCATCTACGTCAAAGATCTTGCGGGCGGAGCATATTCCGTTAAGATGACATCACTTGATGCCTATAAATCACTTTATTCTTTCAACACTTCCGCATCTGCGATCCAGGTCAAGAACGAGATCGAATATGTGAAGGTTGACGTGTCCAACGAGGTTAAGCCCGACAGTGAGGCAAAGCCCTCGGAGGATTCCAAGGCAAACGATACCGCTCAGGAAGGAAGTCTTCAGGATACGGTTGAGTTTGTTCTTTCAACAAGGACATCGGTTACGAACGAATCGGGATATGAGGAAGTGGCAAAGTCCAAGGTTCCGGATCCCAGAAAACTTTATGACGCAAAGGATGCTTCGGGAATACCGACATTCAGGAAGTTAAGCGGATCCGTGAATCCTCTTACCGAGGATGGTGACGAGACCGAGACTTCCGTTAAGATCGAGGACAGTCCTTCTTCAATGCATGGCGGGGATTCCATAACCATAAGTGCATCTGTCACCGGTGATGTTTACAAGTACGAATGGAGTTCTTCCGACTCCGATGCACTTTCGCTTCCGGATGACACAAACAGCAGCAGCGTAACATTAAAGGCCAAGGCTGTTTCGGAAGACAGGTCGGTGACTGTTACCTGTCGGGCATTCTGGGGCGAAGGTTCCGAGGATTATGTACAGGATCAGGTAACGATAACGGTCAAGAAGACGGAAGATAAGTCCTATTTCCATGTGTCATTCGAACTTCCTTCAAGCATGACGCCCGGAACCACCTACGACTTCATGTCCAATGCTACAGTCGAGGTTAAGGACAAGGCGGGCAACAGCCTTTCCGCAGGACAGTATACCTTAAGCTATGAGTCCAGCAAGTCCAAGGTTGCTTCCGTGGACGGCGGTGTGATCAAGGCCAAGAAGAAGGGAAGTGCCACCATCACCATCACCTGCTCGGCGGACAACATGACAACGCTTCAGCAGAGCTTTGATGTGAGTGTTTCCTCAAATGAGGTTACGATAAAGTTAAATTATACGAAGAAAACCATATTTACCAATGACAGCGAGGGCGTGACTCTTACCGCTGCGGTAACGGGAGTTTCCGATGAAAGCGTTACCTGGACATCCTCAAACGAGGGAGTTGTCAAGGTTGACGGTAACGGAAAGCTCACGGCTGTGGGCACCGGTGATAAGGATACGGCCAAGGCCACCATTACCTGCACCAGCACAGTCGATACAAATGCTACCGCCACCTGTGAAGTTACGGTTGTTCTTAACCCCAAGGAGAATACGGTAACACTTCTTAAGGATGCGGACGACAATCCCCTGTATGTATACGACTCTTCCAAGAAAAATTACAGGGAAGCCAAGTATGCGGATTACTACACCGCAGACAAGTTCTATACGGCAGTTGCGGTTACATACAAATACACCGGCTGGTGGACATTAAGCGGCAAGACATATTTCTTTGATAAGAACGGAAACAAGGTTACGGGCGAGCAGGTCATTCTGGGCACCAAGTATACTTTCGCTTCGGACGGTGCGCTGGTAAACGGCTCGGGTTCCTTCGGTATTGATGTCTCCAAGTGGAACGGCACCATCGACTGGGCCAGCGTAGCCAAATCCGGCGTTTCCTTTGCGATAATCCGAAGCGGATTCAGAGGTTCCACCGAGGGCGGCCTTTACGAGGATTCCAAGTTCTACACGAATATAAAGAACGCTACCGCAAACAATATAAAGGTCGGCGTATACTTCTTTACACAGGCAACAAGCGAGGTTGAGGCCGTTGAGGAAGCATCCATGGTACTCGGACAGGTTTCGGGCTACACCATCTCCTATCCCATCTTCCTGGATGTGGAGAGCGCAGGAGCCGGCGGCCGTGCCGAGGGACTTTCCGCAGCACAGCGTACTGCGGTGATCAAGGCCTTCTGCAAGACCATTTCAAACGGAGGCTACACGGCAGGTGTTTATGCAAACAAGAGCTGGTTTGAAAACAAGATCAATACCGGGGAACTTACCGCATATAAGATCTGGCTTGCCCAGTACAACACTTCGGTAACTTATACATCTACAAGATACGATCTCTGGCAGTATTCCTCTACCGGTTCCATCGGCGGGATAAGCGGTAATGTGGATCTGGACAGAAGCTATCTGGGATATTAAGAAAGTCATAAAGAAATGACCATTAAATTTTCAAAAGACTGTTGTAATATCTTTTTCGATGTATGACATATATCAAACGGGCCGACGGGTCCGAAAATACTGAGAAATGGAATCTCCCCGCCAAATAGTTCGGGGAGATTTCCGATATTTCGGAAAAAAGAAAGGGATCATATATGAAAACATATCTTGTGACCGGAGGAGCCGGCTTCATCGGCTCAAACTTCATTCATTACATGTTCGGCAAATACGGCGACGATATCCGCATCATCAACGTGGACAAGTTAACCTACGCAGGTAATCTTGAGAACTTAAAGGATATCGAGGGCCGCTCAAACTATACATTCATAAAGGCAGACATTACCGATGCCGAAGCCATCGAGAAGATCTTCACCGAGAACGACATAGACATTGTTGTTCACTTTGCTGCCGAGTCCCATGTGGACCGCTCCATCAGAAACCCCGAAGTATTTGTAAAAACAAACGTACTCGGAACCTTGGTTATGCTTAACAATGCCAAGGCTTCATGGGAAAATGAAGACGGAACCTATAAGGAGGGAAAGAGATTTCTTCATGTTTCCACAGACGAGGTTTACGGTTCCCTCGAAGAAGACGGCGGCTATTTCTACGAGACAACACCCTATGCTCCTCACAGCCCTTACTCCGCAAGTAAGGCAAGCTCAGACATGCTTGTGAAGGCTTATATGGATACATATAAATTCCCTGCAAACATCACAAACTGCAGCAACAACTACGGACCTTACCAGTTCCCCGAGAAGCTTATTCCCCTTATCATAAACAATGCTCTTAACGGAAAGAAGCTTCCCGTTTACGGTGACGGAAAGAATGTGCGTGACTGGCTCTATGTTATGGATCACGCAAAGGCCATCGATATGGTCATCAACAAGGGAAGACTTTTCGAAACCTATAATGTCGGCGGACACAACGAGAAGCAGAACATTGAGATCATTAAGATCATCATCTCAACCTTAAGGGAAATGCTTCCCGATTCGGATCCCAGAAAGGCAAACATCACCGAAGATCTCATCACTTATGTTGAAGATCGTAAGGGACACGACAGAAGATATGCCATCGCTCCCGACAAGATCAGGTCTGAGATCGGCTGGGAACCCGAGACCATGTTCAAGGACGGTATCAAGCTTACCATCAAATGGTATTTTGAGCATGAAGACTGGATGAAGAACGTTACCAGCGGAGATTATCTTAAGTACTACGCTCAGATGTATACAGTCTGATATAAAGGAGAAAACGGATGAAAGGTATCATTCTTGCCGGCGGTTCCGGCACAAGACTCTATCCTTTGACAAAGGCTATCTCCAAGCAGATCATGCCGGTATACGATAAGCCCATGATCTACTATCCCCTTTCAACATTGATGCTTGCGGGGATACGAGAGGTGCTCATCATTTCAACTCCCAGAGATCTTCCCGTATTCGAGGAACTTTTCGGAGACGGAAGTCAGCTTGGAATGAGTTTTTCCTATGCTGTACAGGAGTATCCCAGAGGCCTTGCGGATGCATTCATAATCGGCGCCGATTTCATCGGCAACGATGCTGCCGCTTTGGTTCTCGGAGACAATATATTCTACGGACAGAGCTTTTCAAAGGTGCTTCGTGCAGCCAAGGAAAGAAGCGAGAATGAACCCGGAGCCACCATCTTCGGATACTATGTGCGCGACCCCAGAGAGTATGGCGTTGTGGAATTCAATGAAAACGGCAAGGCTCTTTCCATCGAGGAGAAGCCTGCAAATCCCAGGAGTAATTACGCTGTTCCGGGACTTTATTTCTACGATAACGATGTTGTCGAGATCGCAAAGAACGTTAAACCCTCTGCTCGCGGAGAGATCGAGATAACAAGTATAAACAATGAATATTTGAACCGTGGAAATCTTCATGTCGAGACCCTTGGAAGAGGCTTTGCATGGCTTGATACCGGCTCACATGATTCATTGCTTGATGCGGCAAACTTTGTTGCTACATTCCAGAAGAGACAGGGACTTTACATTTCCTGTATAGAAGAGATAGCTTATAAGAGAGGCTTTATTGACAAAGAGCAGCTTTTAAAGCTTGCGGAGCCTCTGATGAAGACCCAGTACGGCAAATATCTTACAGAGGTAGCAAATGGACTATAAGTTCAAGCAGGGAACCTTTACCCTCGCCACAATGGCCATACTGATGGTCATTTCCGTGGTGGTGATCGTAAACTGGCAGACCATTTCAAGAAGGATAAACGGTTCTAAAAAGCTTTCCGAAGCGGAAATAAGCGCTGCGGTGGAATATGCCGAGGAAGCTTTTGAAGCTGCGGAAACGAAAGGTAATTTTAACGGTACGCAGATCGGAAACGACCTGTATGCCTGGATGAATGATAAGGACTTCTTTGATTCCGGTGATCGTGTTGAGATCATGGAACAAAGGATAGTAACCGAAAAAACTCCGGTGAAGAAGATCAATAACGAAGGCACCGGACGGGAGGAACGATAATGGGAAAACTTACTGTAGAAACCTGTGAAATTGAAGGCGTAAAGGTCATCACTCCTCAGGTATTTCCCGATGCAAGGGGATATTTCATGGAGACCTATCAGAAGAAGGATTTCGAAGAGATAGGGATCGATGTTGAATTTGTTCAGGACAATCAGTCTGCATCAAAGAAGGGAGTCATCAGAGGCCTTCATTTTCAGAAACAGTTCCCTCAGGACAAGCTTGTCCGTGTTATAAAGGGCGAAGTTTTTGATGTATGCGTTGACTTAAGAAAGGGTTCAAAGACCTTCGGAAAATGGTTCGGCGTTGTTCTTTCCGACGAGAACAAGAAGCAGTTCTTTGTCCCCAAGGGATTTGCACACGGTTTTTTAGTACTTTCCGATTATGCGGAGTTTGTTTATAAATGTTCGGACTTTTATCATCCCGGCGATGAAGGCGGCCTTGCTTACAACGATCCCGAGATCGGAATCAAGTGGCCCATTCCCGAAGGTACGGAGCTGATATTCTCCGAAAAAGATACGAAGTGGGGCGGATTATCCTCATATGTCTCAGAATGATCAGAAGAAAAAAAGATTATTTACGTTGCCCGGCGAGATCATAAGAAACCGGTCGCTGATATGGAAGCTTGCGAAGAACGATTTTAAAAAGCGCTACGCAGGCTCCTATTTAGGTGCGATCTGGGCCATGGTCCAGCCCGTGGTAACGGTTTTGATGTACTATATCGTCTTTGACAAGATCTTTCAGTCAAGATCCGAAGCTATGGCGGGTGATATGCCCATTCCCTACGTTTTGTTTTTGACGGCAGGTCTTGTTCCCTGGTTCTATTTTTCTGAAGCTCTCAATCACGGAACTCAGGCGTTAACGGAATACAGTTATCTGGTAAAGAAGGTTGTTTTTAACATCAGCATCCTCCCTGTGATCAAGGTGGTTGCGGCAACCTTTATTCATGTTTTCTTCGCCTTTGTTCTGCTTATCATGGCTTCGGTCTATCGCTATTATCCAAGTGTTTATACCATACAGCTGATATACTACAGCTTTTGTATGTTCATGCTGACGCTGGCTCTTTCCTATGCGACGTCAGCCGTTGTAGTATTTTTTAAAGATCTGACGCAGATCATTCAGATCGCTCTGCAGATAGGAATGTGGGCAACTCCGATTCTTTGGAACGTTGGGAAGCTGGGACCCACGGCGCAGTTTATCATAAAGTTAAACCCTGTCTGCTATGTGGTGGAAGGTTACAGAAGCTCGCTCTGCCTTAAGGAATGGTTCTTTACGGACTGGCAGTACACCCTGTATTTCTGGGGCTTTGTACTGGTGTTCTTCCTTATCGGGCGGCATATATTCAACAGATTAAAGGTGCATTTCGCTGATGTCTTATGATGAAAAACAAAAAGAACTGAATAATGAGAACGTGATCTCCATCAGAGGACTAAAGAAGATGTACAAGCTCTTCAACAAGCCCTCGGACAGGCTTTGGGACGCATTCGGACTTAAGAAGAACTGCTACAAGGAGCATTATGCGTTAAAGGGTATCGACCTTGATATCAAAAAGGGCGAGACCGTCGGCATCATCGGAACAAACGGATCCGGAAAATCAACGATCTTAAAGATCATAACCGGTGTACTTGCTCCCACCGAAGGCAGCGTTGATGTTACCGGAAGGATATCGGCTCTCCTGGAACTGGGCGCAGGCTTTAACCAGGAATATAACGGTATTGAAAATATATACTTAAACGGTACCATGATGGGCTTCTCCAAGAAGGAGATCGATAAACGTATGGAGGATATCCTAAGCTTTGCGGATATCGGAGACTATGTTTATCAGCCGGTCAAAACCTATTCCAGCGGAATGTTCGTCCGCCTCGCCTTTGCGGTAGCCATAAATATCGATCCGGAGATCCTTATCGTGGATGAAGCCTTAAGCGTTGGCGATGTGTTCTTCCAGTCGAAATGCTATCACAAGTTTGAAGAGTTTAAGGCAATGGGCAAGACCATCCTCTTTGTTTCCCATGATCTGAGCTCCATTGCAAAATACTGCGACAGGGTTGTGGTTCTTAATCAGGGCGACAAGCTTGCGGAGGGTGCTCCCAAGGAGATGATAGATCTTTACAAGCAGGTGCTTGTGGGACAGTTTGCACATGAGAAGGACGAAAGGCTTTCGGAACTTCCGGGCATGAACACCAATGGCGAGAATACGGATCTTTTAGAGTATGGTTCAAAGGATGCGGTCATAGAAGAGTTCTATGTAACGGATTCCAACGGCTTAAAGACCAATGCTCTTATAAAGGGTTCGGAATTCACCATTCATATGAATGTTGATTTTATCAATGCCGTCAGGAAACCCATCTTTGCCTTTGCCATAAAGGATGTAAGGGGAACTGAGATAACCGGTACAAATACCATGTTTGAAAAGGCCTTTCTTGAGGATGCGGAGGCAGGAACAAAGCTTGCCATAACCTTTAAGCAGAAAGCGGACCTTCAGGGCGGTGAGTATCTGATCTCCTTTGGCGTTACGGGCTATGATGAGGATACCTTTGTGGTTTACCACAGACTGTACGATGCCCTTAACATCTCCGTGATATCGGATAAAAATACGGTTGGTTTCTATGATACCAACTCAGTGATAGAAGTAAAAAGAATTTAAATCCGGATTTAATAGTATGAAGAATAGCGAAAATACTGCAAAAATTGAAAAGGTCGGAAAGGTCACCATGGATTACTCCATGTACTCGGGACAGGATCTTTACTGCGACGGAGCGGTGGAGGATGAACTCCTTGAGATCTCAAAGAAGTATGTGGAAGTGGAATTCCCGGGAGTGATCGAGGAAAGAAGCGACTGGCCCACACTGTATCATCTTTCAAGTGCCAGGGAGAACATCGTAAGATGGCTTCCCATTACCAAAAAGGACAAGGTTCTTGAGGTGGGCGCGGGCTGCGGCGCTGTGACGGGTGCCTTTACCCGTCTTGCCGGGGAAGTGGTTTCCTGCGATCTTTCAAAAAAGAGAAGTCTTATAAATGCAAACCGTCATATGGATGCGGATAATCTTACGATCCATGTGGGTAACTTCTCCGATGTTGAGAAGGAACTTCCAAATGATTTTGATTACATCTGTCTGATCGGAGTTTTTGAGTACGGCGCATCATATATAAAGTCTGAAGATCCCTATGCTGAGTTTTTAAGCCTTCTCATGAAGCATTTAAAGCCCGGCGGAAGGGTTATCATAGCGATTGAGAACAGACTCGGACTTAAATATTTTGCCGGCTGCAAAGAAGATCATGTCAGCAGATATTTTGCGGGTATCGAAGGCTATCGTTCAAACGACGGGGTTCGGACCTTTTCAAAGCCCGGCCTTGAAAAGATCTTTAAGAAGCTTGGAATAGAGGAATACAGATTCTTTTATCCCTATCCCGATTACAAATTCATGCACACTCTCTTTTCCGATGAAAGGCTTCCTTTCAAGGGTGAGCTTTCGGATAATAAACGGAACTTCGATCAGGACAGGATGGAACTCTTTTCGGAAAAGGAGGCATTTGATTCTCTCATTGCAGACGGACGCTTTGATGAGTTTTCAAATTCCTTCCTTGTGGTCATCGGTCCGGATGTAAATATCGATTATGCCAGATTCTCAAATGACAGATCGAGGGAATATGCGATCTGTACCAGTATAGAAAATGTGGATGTTGGCAAATGCTTTGTGAAAGTTGTAAAAAAGCAGGCGTTATTTGATGAAGGAAAAGAACATATCCGTAACCTGGAAAAGTATTACAACGCCCTGACCGAAAGATATGAAGGCGGAGACCTTTCAGTTAACCGCTGCGAGGTCATCGGTGAAGAAAATGCTCCCTTCGCCTGCTTTGAATATATCTCCGGAAAGACGTTGCTTGAACTTATGGATGAATGTCTTAAGAAGGATGATATCGACGGATTCTACAAGCTATTTGACCGATACGTGGAGGTTGTGGGCTTCCATGACGATATGGCGATCTCGGATCAGGATGTTGTCTTTTCGAACATTCTTATAACTAAGGATAAATGGACACTTATCGATTATGAATGGACAAAAGAAGCCAGAACGCCCATAAGAGAGACTGCTTACAGAGCGATCTACTGCTATCTTTTGGAAGATAAAAACAGGCAAAAGATAAATCTTGATATAATTTTGGAGAAACTTGGGCTGTCTTCGGAGGCGGCTGAGCTTATAAGGGAAGATGAGGCTGTTTTCCAGAAGAGAGTTACCGGAAAGAACCTCTCAATGCAGGAATTACGGGACAGGATCGGAAAGAAGATCACAGATCCCATCCGCCTGACGGAGAAATTTGACGATCCCAATGGTGTATATCAGTTTCAGGTTTATCCCGCCGATACCGACGGAGGCTTTTCCGAAGATACTTCGTACTTCTACAAGGATGCATACACAAGCGAAACCTGTGCTGATGTAAGCATTCCCGTAACCCCTCAGGACAGAATGGTACGTCTGGATCCTTTAAGAGGGGCATGTATCGTTACGATTACCGAAGCTTTGATCGATGGAAATCCTTATCCCGTGGATTCAAAGAAATTCCTGCTTTGTAACGGGCGAAGGATAGGTAATGACAGCTTTGTTTTTCCTACCGAAGATCCCAATCTGATCTTTATGCTTGAGGGCCTTGCAAGAAGCGAGGACAGCGTTCTTGATGTTAAGATGGAAATAAACAGATTGCCACTTGAAACCGCAGAAAAGGTATTTCAGAACATTAAGAGGATTTTTTAGTTTATGATGCTTAAAAGCCGCATTAAGGAACAACTTAAGAAACGTTGCGACAAAGCCTATTTAAACCTTCTTGATCTAAAGAGAGTGCCGTTTGATTCCTGGATCAGGGAAAAAGAAGAGGGCCTTGAACGTTTCGACATGCGCATCGAAGGACAGGCGGATGCCGGTCCGGTGGTGTCTTATGCGGCCAGATATGAAGGCTTTTCGATAAGGATACTGCCTTACGAGGCTATTACGGCAGGTTATTCCGTGCAGCCTTTTCTTGAAGATATAATCATATTTGTAAACGGTGAGCTGACTGACCGTGCTATACCGCTGATCGTCAAGGCCTTTCGTGAGAATCCCGATGTTTCGGTGGTCTACGGAGATGAGGACAAGGCAGAACTCAGAGCTCCCGACGTTAATGCAAACGAATCGGAAGTTTACGGCCGCACGATCTTCGGAACAAGAACGGACCCTTATTTCAAGCCCGACTGGTCACCCAATGCTTTTACCGCTCATTTTTATTTTTGCAATATAGTTGCCATAAGGCGCGTGACATTCAGGGATATTGAGTGGAGCCATGAAAGAAGCGGCGCGGCTGCTTTGTACCACACCCTTCTTAAAGTGATCTTTGATAATGAACTCAATTTAAGAAAGAGCGTATATCATATCTCCGAGGTGCTTATTCACGTTTCCGACTACGATTGTAATGACCTTAAGGAAGAAGAAGCAGAACGGCTTACGAACCGTTTAAAGGTGCGTTCCTACGGGCCTGAAGGATATCAGATCCTAAACAAAACGATGCTGTCGGTAGTCATTCCCTCAAAGGATAATCCGGAGCTTCTTGAAAAGTGCCTGTCCACTATGACAGATGCCTGCCCGGGTTTTGTTACCCTGCAGATGATCGTTGTTGATAACGGAAGCTCAGAGGAGAACAAGGATAAGATAACGGATCTGTCCCTTAAGTACGGATTCAGATACGAATACAGGCCAATGGAGTTTAATTTCTCCAGAATGTGCAATATAGGCGCATCAATGGCTACGGGTGAATACCTTCTTTTGCTAAACGACGATGTTTATTTTTCCGAGCCCTATGTGCTTGAGGAAATGCTCAAACAGGCTTCCTATAGATTCGCGGGAGCCGTTGGTGCAAAACTGCTGTATCCGGAGACGGGAAAGATCCAGCATGCAGGCGTGATAAACGGCCGCATAGGCCCCGTACATAAGCTTCAGTTTGCGGATGACAAAAGGTCGTACTATTTCGGATTTAACCGATATACGGTCAATGTTATGGCGGTTACCGCAGCATGTCTGATGCTTCGGACCGAAGTCTTTGAGAAGATCGGAGGCCTTAACGAAGGACTGAGGGTAGCTTTTAACGATGTGGATCTTTGCTTCAGACTGTTTGAATCGGGCTATTACAATGTCTGCTGCAACAATGTTGCTCTTTGTCATGCAGAATCCGTAAGCCGCGGCAAGGATACGGACCCCGAGTCCTTAAAGAGACTTCTTCGAGAGAAGGATATGCTTTATTCCGAACATCCGGTGTTTAAAGCTGTTGATCCCTTCTTTAGTAAATATCTGCTTAACGACTGCCTTGATACGCGTATCGTGCCGGCAAACGAGTATGAATATACTGCGGCAGATTCTTTAAGCCGTGATGTGAAGTCTGTGAAGCTTGATAACGCCAGAGAGGATGCCTGTGTATTACTGAACGTGGAATATGCGGGAAAATATGCGGATTATACCTACGAGAAGACTGAAGACAGCCGGTATTTCATCGAAGGCTTTGCCTTTGTCACGGGTTCGGACAATGCCTGCTTCAAGGGAAGCATAATTTTAAAGAACGATCGTGATTGTTTTGAAATAAAGTATAACCCTGTTTTAAGGGAGGATGTTGCCGCAAACTGCCCCGATCAGGAACACGTTGAATTATCGGGATTTGCAGCCGTAATTGATGCCAAAACCCTTCCTGTGGGTAACTATCGGATAGGGATCATGCAGTCCGGGAAGAACTCCCGTGAAAAAATATATTGTTTCTCCGAAAGAGAACTGGTGGTGGAATGATGGATTACAAAAAAGAGTATGAGGATGAACTTGAAAGAAACGCCCTTCTGGCCGAGCGAATAGCGGAGCTTGAAGAAGAAAAAGAAGAGCTTTCCTTTAAGTTAAACAGAATAAAGACCAATCCTCTCTGGAAGGCAAGTGCCCCTGCAAGAAAGGCATTTCACTTCTTTAAGCGGAATATCACCCGCGTAAAGAATCTCGGAGGTCCCAGAGGCATCGCGAGGAAGCTTGACTATAAGAAACGTGAACGTGAAGCCATGAAGCAGTACGGCACGAAGAGTTTCCCCGATGAAGCAAGGCGTAAAGAGGAAGAAGAAACAAAGTTTGCTTATTCTCCCGTGATTTCCATTCTTGTTCCTTTGTACAACACAAGGGAGGATATGTTGAAGGAGATGCTTGAATCTGTTCTGTGGCAGACCTATAAGAACTGGGAACTCTGCCTTGCGGACGGATCGGATGAAGCCCATTCTTACGTTAAGACCGTTGTAGACAGCTACAATGAGCCCCGTTTCAAATACAGAAAACTTGAAAAGAATGAGGGTATCTCCGGAAATACAAACAAGTGTCTTGAACTTGCAACGGGGGAATATATCGGACTTTTCGATCATGACGATATCCTTCATCCCGAAGCATTGTTTGAATATGTAAAGGTGATAAACGAAAAGAACGCGGATTACATTTACTGCGACGAGACCACCTTTAAGAGCGGCAATATAGATCATATGCTCACGATGCATTTCAAGCCCGATTACGCCATTGATAATCTTCGTGCGAACAACTATATCTGCCATTTCAGTGTCTTTAAGAGAAGCCTTCTTGAAGGAACCGAACTTTTCAGAACGAAATTTGACGGAAGCCAGGATCATGATATGATCTTACGTCTTACGGACAGGGCAAAATGCATTGTTCATGTTCCGAGACTCCTTTATTACTGGAGATGCCATTCAGGCTCCGTTGCCTCCAATATCTCTGCCAAGGAATATGCGATCGCGGCTGCAAAGGGAGCCGTTGCGGATCATTTGAGAAGCCATGGCTATACGGACTTTAAGATCACGAGTACAAGGGCTTTCGAGACGATCTTCAAGATCAGATACAAGATAAATGGAACGCCTCTTATTTCCATTATCATTCCCAATAAGGACCATGTATCGGATCTGGAAAGATGCGTTAATTCGATCCTTGAGAGATCGACATACACGAATTACGAGATCATCATTGTTGAAAACAACTCAGAGGATCAAAAGACCTTTGAGGCCTATGAGGATCTTAAGAAATTATCCGACAGGATAAATGTTGTAAAGTTTGAAGGTGAATTCAACTACTCCGCTGTTAATAACTTCGGTGCTTCTTTTGCCAAAGGTGAATATCTCCTTCTTCTTAATAACGATACAGAGGTCATCACCGTCAACTGGCTTGAGGAGCTTCTGATGTACGCTCAGAGAGAGGATGTGGGTGCGGTAGGTGCAAAGCTGTATTATGCGGACCGAACGATCCAGCACGCAGGTGTTGTTATCGGCCTTGGTGCCCACAGAACCGCCGGGCACACTCATTACAAGCAGTCCAGAGAAAACCTGGGCTATATGGGGCGCCTTTGCTACACTCAGGATGTTACCGCAGTTACCGGTGCCTGCCTCATGGTGAAGAAGTCTCTTTGGGATATGCTTGGAGGCCTTGATACCGACTTTAAGATTTCGTTAAACGATGTGGACTTCTGTTTAAGACTCAGGGAAAAGGGATATCTTAACATATTTACTCCTTTTGCCGAGCTGTATCATTATGAATCCGTATCAAGAGGCCTTGACGACAAGGGCGAAAAGGCTGAACGTTACAATCGTGAGTCCGAACATTTCAGGGAAAAATGGAAGAGTGCGCTTGAAGCGGGGGATCCTTATTATAACCCCAACTTCTCTTTGGACAGAAGTGACTTTTCTTTAAAGATCGATCAATAGAACGGAAAACAAAATGGCAGTTTTAAAGGACAGAGATTATAAAAAAGAATATGATCTTTGGCGCACGGATCCTGCGTTTGACGAAGTGACAAGACTTGAACTTGCGGCCATTGCCGGAGACGAGCGTGAGATCGAGGACAGGTTTTACAAGGATCTGTCTTTCGGTACGGGCGGTCTTCGTGGCGTAATGGGTGCGGGAACAAACCGTATCAACGAATATACGGTAAGGAAAGCTTCCCAGGGACTCGCAAACTATATAAACAAAACGGGCGGAGCCGCAAAGGGTGTTGCCATTGCATACGACTCAAGAAGGCATTCGGCCGAATATGCCGAAGCTGCGGCACTGTGTTTTAACGCAAACGGAATAAAGACCTATGTGTTTGATTCCTTAAGGCCCACGCCGGAACTGTCCTTTGCAATACGCGCAAAGGGATGTATCGCCGGTATCGTTATCACCGCAAGCCACAATCCGAAAGAATATAACGGATACAAGGTCTACTGGGAAGACGGTGCTCAGATCACACCTCCAAGGGATGAGGAGATCATCCGTGAGGTAAATGCCGTTACGGATATAAAGGCTGTAAAGGCAATGGTTCTTTCGGAAGCCAAAGCAGCGGGACTTTTCAATATGATCGGCGAAGATATCGATGCTCTGTATATGAGTGAATTAAAGAAACAGATCATTCATCCGGAGATCATCAAGGAAATGGCCGGGGATTTAAAAATCGTCTATACTCCCTTAAACGGCGCGGGAAATATTCCTGCTAGACGCATTTTGCAGGAACTGGGTTTTGAAAACGTATATGTGGTAAAGGAACAGGAAGCCCCTGATCCGGAGTTTCCGACCCTTGAGTATCCCAACCCTGAAGTTGCAGAGTCTTTCGACCTTGCATTAAAACTTGCAAAATCTGTGGGGGCAGATATAGTCATAGCCACCGACCCCGATGCGGACAGGCTGGGAGTATATTCCTATGATACGGAAACCGGTGAGTATGTGAGGTTTACCGGTAATATGTCCGGAATATTAATAGCAGAATACATTCTGCGGGAACGTAAGGAAACCGGCACATTGCCAAAAGTTCCCACACTGGTTAAAACAATAGTTACGACCAATATGGCCGAGCCCATATGCAATAAATACAAAACGGGCGTTATTGAAGTTCTTACGGGATTTAAGTACATCGGTGAGCAGATAAAGTTCTTTGAAGAGAGCGGTTTAAATGATTTTGTGTTCGGCTTCGAGGAAAGCTACGGCTGCCTTGCCGGTACCCACGCAAGGGATAAGGATGCGATAGTGACCCTGATGTGCCTTTGTGAAGTGGCTGCCTGGTGCAAGAAGAACAATATGACCTTATGGGACAGGATGAAAGAACTTTTTGATGAGTTCGGTTACTACAAAGAGGATCTGTATACACAGACCTGTAAGGGCGTGGAAGGGGCAGAAAGGATCCGACGGATAATGGCTGATCTGAGAAAGGATACTCCGAAGGATATCGGAGGCA
>JAEEIN010000045.1 GCA_016281385.1 Lachnospiraceae bacterium
ATGCTCTTTAAATGCATCTGTGATCCTGCTCATTCTGAAATTACCTCCCCTCTGTAACGTGCGATGGCTGCACAGTCCTTGTCTCCTCGGCCGGAGATGGTTATAACGATGATCTTGTCCTTTGAAAGAGTGGGCGCAAGCTTTCTTGCGTAGGCCACTGCATGAGCCGACTCAATGGCGGGGATTATACCCTCGGTCTTTGCCAGATATTCAAAGGCCTCAACCGCTTCTTCATCGGTTACGGGTACATATTTTGCCCTTCCGATATCGTGAAGATATGCGTGCTCGGGGCCTACTCCCGGATAATCAAGACCGGCGGAAATGGAATATACCGGCGCGATCTGTCCGTATTCATCCTGGCAGAAGTAGGATTTCATTCCGTGGAAGATACCCACACGGCCGGTATTTACCGTAGCTGCGGTCTCGAAGGTGTCTATGCCCCTGCCGGCAGCCTCACAGCCGATGAGTTCAACCTCTTTGTCATCTATGAAGTTATAGAAGGTACCGATGGCATTTGAGCCGCCGCCTACGCAGGCGATGACCGCATCGGGAAGCCTTCCTTCTTTTTCAAGCATCTGCTCCTTTATCTCCTTTGAGATAACCGCCTGGAAATCACGGACGATGGTGGGGAAGGGATGGGGACCCATGACGGAACCTAAGCAGTAATGGGTATCGGATATCCTTGAGGTCCACTCTCTCATTGCCTCGGAAACCGCGTCCTTAAGGGTGGCTGTACCGCTCTTTACGGGAATGACATCGGCTCCCAGAAGTCTCATTCTGTATACGTTGAGTGCCTGTCTCTTTGTATCCTCTTCACCCATAAAAACAACACATTCCATACCAAAGAGGGCTGCTGCCGTGGCGGTGGCCACACCGTGCTGCCCTGCTCCGGTCTCGGCGATGAGTCTTGTTTTTCCCATCTTCTTTGCAAGAAGGGCCTGACCAAGCACGTTGTTTATCTTGTGGGCTCCCGTGTGGTTGAGATCCTCTCTCTTTAAGTAGATCTTCGCTCCCCCCAGATCCTCGGTCATCTTCTTTGCAAAGTAAAGTCTTGAGGGCCTTCCGGCGTACTCGTTAAAGAGTTCCGAAAGTTCCCTGTTGAACTCAGGATCATTCTTATAGTGATCGTATGCGGCTTCAAGCTCGATGACCGCATTCATAAGGGTCTCGGGTATGTACTGTCCGCCGTGTATTCCAAAACGTCCGTTTTCGTTAGTCATTTTGTTTTTCCTTTCTTAAAGGGATCTTACTATGGAAACAAATCTTTCCATCTTTTCGGGATCTTTCTTTTTGTCGGTCTCTATGCCGGAGCTTACATCCACGCACAAAGGATCCAGATATTCGATGGCATCCTTAACATTGTCGCAGTTAAGACCGCCGGCTAAGAAGAAGGGTCTCTCCACATCCTTTATGAGGTCCCAGTCGAAGGTGTTGCCGCTTCCTTTTCCCGGGTCGAAAAGAATGTAGTCAGCCATGCATTCGCAGGCTTCTTTGACTTCCTCTCTCGTGGTGACTTTAAAGGCCTTAATGATCCTTGTTCCTATGGGAAGGATCTTCTTAAGGGTACGGATGTAGTTTTCATCCTCCGAGCCGTGGAGCTGCACCATATGGATTATGTGCTCCCTTACTAGTTCACAGATGAAGTGCAAGTCCGCATCAACAAAAACCCCCACCGCATCTATGGCGGGTGAAAGATGTGCCTTTAATTCCCGGGCCTGCTCCTTTGACAGATTCCTGAAACTCTTTTCCCAGAAGATGAATCCCACATATTCCGGATCCAGGCGGTTGGCGGTTTCAATGTCTTCCGCCGTCATCATTCCGCAAAGCTTTATCCTTGCCATGTTATCCCCTCAATTCCTGTAATTTGGCTTTTTTATCCACCGCTCTCATTAGGGTTTCCCCCACAAGAGCGGCGTTTGCGCCGATCCTTCGAAGCTCCTTTATGTCTTCCGCGCTCTTAACTCCGCTTTCGGAAACAAAGATGATATCCTCGGGGATGAGCTGTCTTAATCTTGCACTGTTATTCGTATCAACGGTAAAGTCCTTGAGATTCCGGTTATTTACACCGATGAGCCTTGCCCCGGCCTTTATGGCGGTTTCGATCTCCTTCTCGTCATGGGCTTCCACCAGAGCGGATAAACCGAGATCGTCACAGATGGAAATGTATTTAACGATCTCTTCCTCCGAAAGAATGGAGCAGATAAGAAGAACGGCCTTTGCACCCAATACCTTCGCCTCGTAGATCATGTATTCATCTACGGTGAAATCCTTCCTGATACAAGGGATCGATACGTTTGCAGCGATCTCTTTCAAGTATTCGTCGCTCCCCAGAAACCACTTGGGCTCCGTAAGGACCGAGATACAGTCCGCTCCCGCCTCTTCATATTCCTTTGCGATCTTAAGGTACGGAAAGTCCGGTGCGATAAGACCTTTTGAGGGAGAGGCCTTCTTGCATTCGCAGATGAAAGCTATGTCGTCCTTCTTAAGAGCCTTTTCAAACTCGAAATTACCCCTGGGAAGGGCTTCCGCCTCGACCTTAAGGGCTTCAAGGGAAAGGAGCTCTTTATTCTTTTTTACCCGTTCTCTTGCGTATTCCGCAAGTTCGTCGAGGATGGTCATCTTAAACCTCCGAGTTACTTACTTTGATGAACTTCTCAAGTGTTTTTGTTGCTTCGCCGGAATCGATGAGCTTGGCTGCAAGCTCGATACCTTCCTTCATGGAAGCGGCCTTGTCGTTGATGTAGAGGGCTGCGCCCGCATTCATCAGTACCGCATCTCTCATGGGACCCTTTCTTGTTCCATCGAAGATCTCGCGAAGGATCTTTGCGTTTTCTTCGGGAGTGCCGCCCACAAGGTCTTCCTTCTTACATCTGGTAAGACCGAAGTCTTCGGGGGTGATCACGTATTTCTTGTACCAGCCGTCCTTGAATTCGCAGATGGTGGTGGGTGCGCTCATGGAGATCTCATCGAGCTTGTCGTTTCCGTAAACCACCATTCCTCTTTCTGCGCCCATGTTTATGAGAACCTGGGGAAGAACGTCTGTGAGATACTCGTCATATACACCGAGAAGGAATCTCTTGGGACTTCCGGGATTTGTAAGGGGTCCTAAGATGTTGAACACGGTTCTGAAACCAAGTTCCTTTCTGATGGGACCTACGTATTTCATGGAGGTGTGATACTTCTGTGCGAAGAAGAAGCACATTCCGACTTCGTCAAGGAGTTTCTTACATAAAGCGGGCTCCTGCTGGATGTTTACACCCAATGCTTCAAGACAGTCGGCAGTTCCGCACTTTGAAGAAGCGGCTCTGTTACCGTGCTTTGAAACCTTTACTCCGCCTGCTGCCGCAACAAGGGCCGAACAGGTGGAAATGTTAAAGCTCATGGCTCCGTCTCCGCCGGTTCCCACGATCTCAAAGATGGGAAGGTCCGATTCAAACTTAAGTGCATGCTCTCTCATTGCAACGGCGCTTCCGGTGATCTCATCTATGGTCTCGGCCTTTGCGGACTTTGTGGAAAGAGCGGAAAGATATGCCGCGTTCTGGGTAGGGGTGGTCTCTCCGTTCATGATCTCGTTCATTACGGTATAGGCCTCATCATAGGTAAGGTCTCCTCTGTTTACGATCTTGATAATGGCTTCTTTGATCATTTTGTTTTTCCTCCGTATCTGTGATTAAAGGTTGATAAAGTTCTTAAGCATTGTTTTTCCTTCGGGAGTCATTATGGACTCGGGATGGAACTGAAGTCCGTATATGGGGTAGTCCTTGTGCATTATCGCCATCACATCCCCGTTGTCTTCGTCGATGACACCTGCGGTGATCTTTAAGCAGTCGGGCAGGGTGTTTATGTCTGTGGCAAGGGAGTGATATCTCGCAACAAGAACTGTGTCGGGAAGATCCTTAAACAGCGGACATTTCTTATCAAGCCTTACCCTTGACTGTTTGCCGTGCATAAGGCGCTTTGCATAGGTGACGGTGGCTCCGTAGGCTGCGCTGATGGCCTGATGTCCGAGGCAGACCCCCAGGATCGGTATTTTGCTTCCCAGCTTCTTTGCAACCTCCATGGTAACTCCCGCATCTTCCGGCCTTCCGGGACCGGGGGATAAGATGATCTTGTCGGGGTGAAGGGCTTCGATCTCCTCCACCGTCATCTCGTCATTTCTTATGACCTTTATGTCCGGCGCTATCTCGCCCACCATCTGGAAGAGGTTATATGAAAAGCTGTCGTAATTGTCTATCAGTAAAATCATAAATCCTCCTCTCCGGCCTGCTCCAATGCCTTGATAACGGCCTTGGCCTTGTTTACGCATTCTTCAAATTCTTTTTCGGGAACGGAGTCTGCAACGATTCCCGCTCCGCTTCTTACAAATACCCTGCCGTTTTTCTTGTAGGCTATGCGGATGGCAATACAGGTATCCATGTTTCCGGAAAAATCTATGTAGCCGATGGCGCCTCCATATACGCCACGCTTGTTGTTCTCAAGTTCGCCTATGAGCTGGCAGGCTCTGATCTTGGGTGCTCCCGAAAGAGTTCCCGCAGGTAAGACTGCGGATATTGCATCTATGGCATCGTATTCCGGTCTTATCTCACCTCTTACGGTGGAACCGATGTGCATTACGTGGGAGAAACGCTCGATGGAATGAAGCTTCTCAACCTTTACGGTTCCGAACTTGCTGATCTTGCCAAGATCGTTTCTTCCGAGATCCACCAGCATGTTATGCTCAGCAAGTTCCTTTTCGTCCTGTAACAGTTCTTCTTCCAGGGCCTTGTCCTCTTCCTCCGTCTTTCCCCTGGGCCTTGTTCCCGCGAGGGGGAAGGTGTGGAGAACGCCGTTTTCAAGCTTCACGAGAGTCTCCGGGGAGGCACCCGCTATCTCCACATCCGTTCCGGAAAAATAAAACATATAGGGGGAGGGATTGGTTGTTCTCAAAACTCTGTAGGTGTTAAAAAGGCTTCCTTCAAAGGGCGCTTCCAGTCTGTTTGACAAAACGATCTGGAAGATATCTCCTTCACGGATGTAATTCTTTGCCTTTTCCACCATGTCGCAGTATCTTTCCCGGTCAAACAGGGGCTTTATCTCACCCGTAAGCTTTCCGGCGGGCTCTTTCTTCTTCTCGCCCTTTCTTAAAAGATCAGCCATCTGCTTAAGTTCCAGGACTGCTTTGTTGTAGCCTGTCTCAAGATCCGAAAGATTTATATTGGCAATGAGTATTATCTTGTTTTTGTAATTGTCAAAGGCAATGACCTTGTCAAAGAGCATCAGGTCCACGTCCTTGAAATTCTCCGTATCCTCAACCTTTACTCTCACCGAAGGCTCGGAGTAGCCAAGGAAATCATAGGAAAAATAACCTACAAGGCCCCCTGTGAAGTTGGGAAGATAGGGAAGGCGGGGACTTTTGTATTTCGCCAGGAGGTTTCTTAAAAAGCCTGCCGGGTCGTCGGAATCAAATTCAAGATCTCCCGAGCGGATATGACCCTCCGAAACGGTTATGTCCATTTTGGGGTCGTAGCCTAAAAAGGTGTATCTGCCCCAGGTTTCAGATTCGCTCACGGATTCAAGCATGAAGGTGTGAACGGATACGTTCTTAAGGATCCTCACCGCCTCTATGGGAGTACAGATATCCGAAAGGATCTCGGCGCTTAAGGGGAAAATGTCGTACTTGCCGCTCTCTGCGTATTTTTTTACTTCTTCGATATCGGGGATTATCTTCATAGACGCCTCCTTTAGGGAAGGCTTTGGAAAAACAAAAAACCTGTCCCTGCATTTTTAAATGCCGGGACAGGTTCAATATACTGATCCTGCGGTGCCACCCTGCTTGACATGCCCTGCATGCCCACTCAACGCATACTAACATATGCTGACCTTTGATCACGGAGAGTCCAGCTCCGTCTCACATACTAAGGTTTGACCCGTTCTGATCGCCCTCGAAGGTCCATTCGGTCTCACACGTCCTGCTGCGATCTCACCATCCGCAACTCTCTCATAGGCCGGAGGAAAGACTTACTCACTCCTTCTCATTGGTTTGCTTTAGTAAAGTAAACCATAAAAGTGCCGGGCTGTCAATGGATTTTTTAAAAACTTATAAAAAAAATATCTGCCGGGGCAGAAGGGATTTTTCCGATTTTGCGCGGCATTTTGTTCTTGTTTTAAAAAACCATATACGTTATAATCCCCGATAGTATACATTTTAAGGAGTATTTATGATAAAGCACATTTTCTACGACCTTGACGGGACGCTGCTTCCCATGGACATGGATGAGTTCATGAAGGAGTACTTTGGAAGGATATGCAAGAAGCTGGCGCCTCACGGGTATGATCCGGATAAGCTGATAAAGAATATATGGGCCGGAACGAAGGCCATGGTCATGAACGACGGGACTCAGACCAACGAAGAAGCCTTCTGGAAAGTATTCATCGCGAATATGGGGCCTTCGGCCGAAAAGGACAAGGATGTATTTGAAGATTTTTACAGGGTTGAGTTTAACGAAGTCAGGTCTGTGGTACATCCCGATGAGCGGATTCCCGCACTTATAAAGACCTGTAAGGAAATGGGCCTTATCCAGACTCTTGCAACAAATCCCCTTTTCCCCGAGATCGCAACAAGAAACCGCATAAAATGGGCGGGACTTGACGTGGATGACTTTACAACGTTTACTTCATATGAGAACTGCCACTACTGCAAGCCCAATACCGATTACTATGTGGAGCTCATGAACAACATCGGTGCCAGACCCGAAGAGACATTGATGGTGGGAAATGACGTTGATGAAGATATGATTGCCGAGAAGCTTGGAATGAAGGTCTTCCTTATCACTGAATACATGTTAAACAAGCATGACCTTGACATTGACCTCTTCCCTCACGGAGACTGGGACGATCTGCTTGAATATATCAAAAAGAATATCGCTTAAATAACAATTGCCGCCCCGGCCGGGCGGCAATCTTTTTATCTTTACTGAACTTCAACTTCCTTGGCAACGAGGTTGTCGGCACCGTGCATCTTACGAAGAACGGGCTTCTCGATCTTGCCGGTGGCATTTCTGGGAATGGGCTCGAAGATGACGGTCTTCGGACGCTTATAGCGGGGAAGTCCGAGACAGAACTCGTTGATCTCGTCCTCGGTGCATTCCATGCCTTCCTTGACTTCGACGATGGCTGCGGTGATCTCACCGAGACGCTTGTCGGGAAGACCGATAACGGCTACGTCCTTAACCTTGTTGAAGCCTCTTATGAAGTCCTCGATCTGAACGGGGTAAATGTTCTCACCGCCGCTTACGATGACATCCTTCTTTCTGTCAACAAGATAGATAAAGCCTTCGGGATCCTGCATAGCCATATCACCGGTAAAGAGCCAGCCGTCCTTAAGTGTCTCGGCGGTAGCTTCCGGATTGTTATAGTAACAGGTCATGACGCCGGGTCCCTTTACGCAAAGTTCTCCGACCTCGCCCTGTTTTACCTCTTTTTCTTCTTCATCAACGATCTTGCATTCCCATCTGTAACCGGGAACGCCGATGGCACCGACCTTGCGGATATTTTCAACTCCGAGGTGAACACAGCCGGGACCGGTGGATTCGGAAAGGCCGTAGTTGGTGTCGTAATCGTGGTTGGGGAAGTACTCCTTCCATCTCTTTATAAGTGAAGGGGGAACGGGCTGAGCGCCTACGTGCATCAGTCTCCACTGGCTTAAATGATAGTCCTCCAGCTTAAGGTCTCCCCTGTCAAGGGCATCAAGTATATCCTGTGCCCACGGAACAAGAAGCCATACGATGGTACATCTCTCGCTTGATACCGCGGAAAGAATGGTCTCGGGCTTGGCTCCCTTAAGAAGCACTGCCTTGCTTCCGGCCACCAGACTTCCCATCCAGTGGAACTTGGCTCCCGTATGATAAAGGGGAGGGATGCAAAGGAAGGTATCGTCCCTTCCGGTGGAATGATGCTTCTGCTCCATCTCTGCCGCCTGGGTAAGGCTTAAATGCTTATGAAGGATGGCCTTGGGAAATCCCGTGGTTCCCGAGGAAAAATAAATCGCACCGAAATCATCCTCGGTAAGCTTAATTCCGGGAGCGGTACTTGAACAGTCCGCAACCAGTTCTCTGTAGCTTTCCGCAAACTGCGGGCAGTTGTCGCCTACGAAGATAAGAAGCCTTCCCTTGCCGAGTCTGTCTGCATTTGCTTCGATACGTCCGATAAATTCGGGGCCGAATACAATAACATCAACCTCCGCAAGTTCGGCACAGTAAAGGATCTCGTCTGCGTCATATCTGAAATTGAAAGGAACCGCAATGGCTCCGGTCTTTAAGATTCCGAAATAAATGGGAAGCCACTCAAGACAGTTGTACATGATGATGGCAACCTTGTCCTCTTTCTTGATACCCCTTCCCAGAAGCATGTTGGCAAATCTGTTGGCCTTCTCGTCAAATACGGACCAGGTGATCTCGCGTCTGTAGGGCTCAAAGCGATTGGGCTCAATGAGTTCGTACTCTTTCCATGTCTTTCTCATGGTATCCTTCTGCTCGGGATTGAGTTCAACAAGGGCAACCTCGTTGGGATAGAGTCTCGCGTTTCTCTCTAAAAATTCTGTAACAGGCATTTCTGTCCCCTCATCTTTCTTTCAATACATTCCGGCAAACGCCGTGTTTTATAGTGTAACACGTTGACGCGTTAAAGTCAAATAAAGACTCCCCGCAGAAGCAGGGAGTCCGTAAGTGTTGTTTTTATTCTCCGAGAGCAGTCTTCTGAGGAACGGAAGTCTTCTTTTCGTAGCAAGCGAAGGACTCGTCCACAAGCTGTTTGTCGGGCTTGGGTGTAAAGGCACTTACCACAGGTACAATGATGAAGCCTGCAAGCATGGTAACCGCACCGAGATTGATGGGTGACTGGATGATCTTCGGGAAGCTTGATCTGAAGAAGATGTTCAATACCATGATCACGGAGCTGAAGATGAAGCAAACCCAGCAGGATGCCTTTGATACCCACTTTGAATAGAGTGCGAACATGAAGGGTGCAAGGAATGCGCCTGCAAGTGCGCCCCATGAGATACCCATGAGCTGTGCGATGAAGGTTACGTTGCTCTTGTACTGGATCAGTGCAAGGATCGCAGAAATGGCGATGAACACCACGATGAAGATCCTTATGAGAAGAACCTGCTTCTTTTCGCTCATGTTCTTTGCGAATGCGCCCTTGATGAAGTCGATGGTAAGGGTCGAGCTTGAAGCGATTACCAGTGATGACAATGTGGACATCGAAGCCGAAAGAACAAGGATAACAACAAGTGCGATCAGTGCGGGTGAAAGATTTGAAAGCATGGTGGGAATGATGGAGTCAAATCCGTTTGCTGCCACATCTATCTGATCTGAGAAAAGGCGTCCGAAACCGCCGAGGAAGTAGCATCCGCCTGCAACTACGATAGCGAAAAGTGTTGAAATGATGGTTCCCTTCTTAACCGCTCTCTCATCGGTGATGGCGTAGAACTTCTGAACCATCTGAGGAAGTCCCCATGTTCCGAGGGATGTAAGGATAACAACAAACATAAGGTTCAAAGGATCGGGACCTAAGAAGGAAGCAAAGATACCGGGAGTTGTTGAAACCGATTCGTCGGTAACCCTTGCAAGTCCGTCAAGGGCTGCCATAAGTCCGCCCTTGCTCATGATGACCGCAACAATGACGGTTACGATACCAAAGAGCATTATGATGCCCTGAATGAAATCGTTGATGGCGGTTGCCATATATCCGCCTGCGATAACGTAGATAGCCGTAAGGACAGCCATGATTATGATGCAGACAGAATAGTCGATGTTGAAGGCCATTCCGAAGAGTCTGGAAAGACCGTTATAAAGGGATGCGGTGTAAGGAATAAGGAAAATGAAGATTATAACGGAAGCGCCGATCTTTAAAGGCGTGCTTCCGAATCTCTTTCCGAAGAACTGGGGCATTGTAGCGGAATCAAGATGCTGAGTCATGATCCTTGTTCTTCTTCCGAGGATGACCCAGGCAAGAAGTGAACCGATGACCGCGTTACCGATACCTGCCCATGTTGCGGAGATACCGTATTTCCATCCGAACTGGCCGGCGTAACCTACAAATACGACCGCTGAAAAATAAGAGGTTCCGTAAGCGAAAGCCGTAAGCCAGGGGCCTACCGCACGTCCGCCCAAAACAAAACCGTTTACATCGGTGGAATGCTTACGGCAGTAAAGGCCGATACCGATGAGAATTGCAAAGTAAATGACCAAAAGAATCAGTTTTAACATATTCCCTCCTCAAAGATTAATTATCAGTCGCTTTAAAGCGTAACCGTTTAACGCGTTAAAGTCAAGAGTTTTTTCTTTATCAAAAAAGGCAACAGCCTTTCGGTCATTGCCATTTTCGGAATAACTTATTAATTTGCGATCATCCAAGGGACTTTACAGCTTCCGCAATTTTTGAAACCGTATCTCCTGCGATCATGGAAACCGCTCCCATTTCAGCCTGAGCAAAGCTTCCGGCCCGACCGTTGATCCAGGCGCCTGCGGCAACTCCCATAAGGACTTTGTCCGGGTTGGCTCCCAATACTGCTG
>JAEEIN010000046.1 GCA_016281385.1 Lachnospiraceae bacterium
AACCTTTTCTTCTCCCCTGCAAACCTTGTTCCGGGAGGATTTACCGGCCTTGCCATCATCATCCGTTATTCGGTGAGAGAGTGGTTCAACATGGACCTTCCCATCTGGATGCTGAATATCGTGTTAAACGTTCCCCTTTTGCTCTTTTCCATAAAGATCAGAGGCTGGAGCTTCATAAGAAGAACACTGATCGCTTCGGGAATGTTTTCCCTCTGGCTTTACTTTATCCCGGAATATCTTGTGATCGATAACGATCTTTTCCTTATAACGGTCATCGGCGGTGCCATAATGGGTATAGGCCTGGGCCTTGTATTCCTGGGTAAATCCACCACCGGCGGAACCGATACCCTTGCGGCACTGATCCAGAGACTCATGCCCCACGTAGGCGTTGCGAAGATCCTGCCTTTCCTTGACGGTATCATCATCGCTCTTTCTGTCTGGATCTTCGGCCTGAACATTTCCTTATATGCCATCGTTTCCGTTGTTGTTATGGACGTGATCGCTGACAAGGTAATAATCGGAGCCAGAAACTCAACGGTTGCATACATCATCTCCGATTCCTACAAGGAGATCGCCGACGAAGTCATGAGAGAGATGGACAGAGGAACAACACTTCTTGCGGGAACGGGAATGTACACCAATTCCGATAAGCCCGTTCTCTTTGTTGCGGTATCACCCAAACAGCAGGTCATCTTAAAGGAGATCGTTTACCAATACGATCCCTCCGCATTCATGATAATCGTCGATGCCAGTGAGGTAAGAGGCGAGGGATTCCTTAAGTTTACGAGGGAAGAACTGTAGGATCTGCGGCAGTTTAATGATTTATCAGTTTATCAATTTATCAATTTAGTCTTTTAATACGCTAAATTATATGTTATAGTAACCCCATTGAGAAAAAAGAAAGTGAGGGTTTATTATGACAAGCGCTAGTATCTGTATCCTTATCGCCATCATCGCATATCTTGGCGTTACGGTGGGTATCGGTTTTTATTACAGCAAAAAGGGAAGCGGCGAAGATACCGAGAATTTCTATCTCGGCGGAAGAAAGCTTCACCCCGTTGTTACGGCCATGAGTGCCGAAGCATCGGATATGAGTTCATATCTGCTTCTGGGACTTCCCGGACTTGCTTATCTTTGCGGTATGGCTGAGGTCAGCTGGACTGTCATCGGTCTTGCCATCGGAACATATCTTAACTTCCTTCTTGTTGCAAAGAAGCTTCGCGTATATTCCGCAAATCTCGGAGCTACAACTGTTCCGGATTTCTTTTCAAAGCGATACGACGACAGAAAGCACATCCTTTCCTTCATCGCAGCTTTGGTAATACTTGTTTTCTTCGTACCTTACACGGCTTCGGGCTTTAAGGCCGTAGGTACTCTTTTCAACAGCTTATTCGGCTGGAATTATCATGTATCAATGCTCGTCGGTGCGGCAGTCATCGTGGGATACACGGTTCTTGGCGGATTCCTTGCAGTTTCTACCACCGACCTTATCCAGTCCATCGTAATGACCGTTGCATTGGTGATCATCATAATCTTCGGTATCAGAGCAGCAGGCGGACTTAACGTTGTTATGGACAACGCAAAGGCTCTTCCCGGATATCTTGACCTTACAAAGGGCTACAACGTGGGAACCGGTGAGACCGGAAGCTTCGGTGCCTTCCCCATCGCTTCAACCCTTGCATGGGGCCTCGGTTACTTCGGTATGCCCCACATCCTTCTTCGTTTCATGGCTATCCGTGATCCCAAGGAGATCAAGTATTCAAGACGTATCGCAGCGGTATGGGTCGTTGTTTCAATGGCCATCGCCGTATTCATCGGTATCATCGGCTACAGCGTATCCGTTTCCGGCAAGATCCCTATGTTAACAGAGGGTTCCGATTCCGAGACCGTTATCGTAAAGCTTGCAAACTTAATGAGTGAGAACGGTGCGTTCTTTGCGATAATCGCAGGTATCATCATGGCAGGTATCCTGGCCGCTACCATGTCCACCGCAGATTCACAGCTTCTTGCGGCTGCCAGCAGCATGTCTGAAGATATCCTTCACAGCTTTTTCGGGATCAAGCTCAGCAAGAAAACTTCAATGCTCATCGCCCGCCTTACGGTTGCAGGCGTTGCACTTATCGCTATCTTCCTTGCATGGAACCCCAACAGCAGCGTATTCAGAGTAGTATCCTTCGCATGGGCAGGCTTCGGTGCAGCCTTCGGCCCCGTAATGCTGCTTTCCATCTTCTGGAAGAAGAGCACAAAGACCGGAGCCATCGCAGGAATGATCGCCGGCGGCGTTATGGTATTTGTATGGAAGTTCCTTATCGCTCCCATCGGCGGAGTGCTTGCCATATATGAACTTCTTCCCGCTTTCATCATTGCACTCATCGTAAACGTAGTGGTTTCACTTGTTACACCCAAGCCTTCGGAGGCTGCTCGGGCAACCTTCGACAAGGTGGCTTCCGAGTGCAGGGAAAAATAAAATATAACGGTTGATATTTGGGACGTTTCCGACGGGGAAACGTCCCTTTTTATTATTCGTTAATAGTGATGAAATGGGGCTTTGGCAGATTGACATCGGGTTTCAATAAGAAGATAATGAATATATGCTTACGTTGAGAATAGTATATGCCATTCTTTTCGTCGCTTCCGTGGCCTGTCTGGTCTTCGGAATAAGGATGAAAAGGAGAAACATCGGATACAATCTGACGGCAGCGACCATTGCTCTTTGCAACGTTGCCTGTTTTTTCCAGGTAGGAGCCGGAAATGCCAAGGAAGCGGGGAATATCCTGCTCCCTTACTTTATTCTGCATTCGTGGCTTTTATTCTTTTTACTTCTGATGATCATCCTTGCGGACCGCTACAGACAGCATATATGGGCGATCATCGTTTCGGCATGTCTCTGCGTATATCAGACATATCTTGTAATAAGCCAGTATTTCGGGGCCAGGATCTTCTCCTTCCAGAAGAGGATCTATTTCGGCAAGGCCTGGTGGGTTGCCATTGACTCAAAGAATACGGGCTTTCTTTTTTCTTACAGATCCTACAGGATAGTGACCCATACCAACATGCTTGTTCTTCTGATACTCCTTTTAATATGTATCAGGCTGACAAACAGGGTCTTCAAGGCAAGGTATTATGCCTTCTTCGGTATGGTCATCGTTTACGGCATCATCGAAGGTCTTACGATCCATTACATGATGCCCATTTGGTTCCCCTTCATCTTCAACAATCTGCTGCTCGTTCTTGCGCTTTATCTTGTCAGGATATATCCGGACGTGTCCCTTCGCGGGTGGGCACTTGACTGCTTCACCAACGACATGAACGACGGCCTTATTCTTTATGATAAGAACAACGATCTCATTCACTTAAACGACATGATCAGGACCACCATGAGCCCCGAGCGGATAGAGGACTTCAAGGACAGGACGAAGCTTGAAGAGTGGCTTGAGACCGCCGAGGTTCAGGAGAGCGGAACGAAGATCGTTTCTTACACAGGCTTCGACAAGACCTATTATTTCAGCGTTACCGTTACGGAACTTGGCAGTAACAACAAAAAGCTCGGAACTTTGTTCATGCTTCATGACACGACGGATTCCGTTATCAGGATCAATGCCATGCAGGAAGCAAACGACGAACTTGAACGTGCAAACCGCATGAAGTCGGACTTCCTTGCAAACATGAGCCATGAGATCCGAACTCCCATGAACGCCGTTATCGGAATGGCCGAGATCGCCATGAGAGAGAACGATATGGGCAGGGTGGATCAGTATCTTCACCAGATCCAGACTTCGGGACGCAACCTTCTTAACATCATCAACGACATCCTTGATTACTCAAAGATCGAATCCGGAAAGATGGAGATCATCGAGGAGGATTACGAGCCTTATGCGGAATACATGGATCTGACCAATGTCCTTGGCATAAGGATAGGGGACAAGAAGATCGAACTCTTTATCCTTATCGAATCGGAACTTCCGAAGATGCTCCACGGCGATGTGATGAGGATCAGGCAGGTACTCATCAATCTTGCCAACAATGCCATCAAGTTCACACCCGAAGGCAAGGTGTGCATAAAGATCAAATGCGAACCGGTATCGGAGGATATGGTAAATCTTTCGGCACATGTGATAGATACGGGTATCGGTATAAAGAAAGAAGATATAGACAAGCTTTTCGTAAGCTTCCAGCAGCTTGATTCAAAGCGCAACAGATCCGTTGAGGGAACGGGCCTGGGACTTGCCATTTCCCAAAGGCTCGTTGAGGCCATGAACGGAAAGATCGGTGTCGAAAGTACCTACGGCGTGGGCTCCGATTTCTGGTTCACCATTCCTCAGAAGGTGACGGATGCGACCAATGTTTTAGTTGTTGAGAACGCATCGGAGAAGGTTGCATATCAGCTTAACGATGTTCCTGCTATTTCCGAGATCTTCTTACGGGAGATGGATCGTCTTAATGTAAGGGGAGTCATCACAAGGACCGTACAGGATTACATTCCTTCGGGAAAGAAGGATTACTTGTTCTTTACCGAGGAAAAATACGACGGAAAGCTCAAAGCCCTTCTTAAGAAATATCCGGACCTTAACGGTATCGTTCTTGTGGGACTTACGTCAGACTTTGTTGCAGATCTTCCGAACCTTCACGTGATGCACAGACCCGAGTCTTCCATGGCCATGGTCAATATGTTAAACGACAGGTTCAACGTATCCCACAGCGTCAACGAGCATCAGGCCTTCAAGGCTGATTTCACCGCTCCCGATGCGAAGGTCCTTATCGTAGATGACAGTGCGATAAATCTTACCGTAGCCGAAGGCCTGATGGCTCCTTTGAATATGCAGCTTGACAGGGCCACCGGCGGACAGATGGCCATCGATATGGCAGCCGCCAGGGATTACGACATCATCTTAATGGACCATATGATGCCCGAGGTTGATGGTGTTGACGCCACAAAGGCCATCAGGGAAGCGAACAACAACGCAAAGTATCCCGTGATCATAGCTCTTTCCGCAAATGTGGTGGAAGAAGCAAGGCACTTGTTCAGGGAAGCGGGCATGAACGATTTCATCGGAAAGCCCGTGGAGGTTAAGACACTTATTACAAAGATAAAGAAGTGGCTGCCTCCCGAGAAGATAGTTGATGTACCCGAAGACGAGGAAGCGGAGGAGAGTGTTCCCGCAGCAAAGGAGGAAGTCATGATAAGATGCGAAGGCCTTGATGTTGATAACGCGGTTGCGGCTCTTGGTTCCGCAGCTTTGTACGATAAGATCGTCAAGGAATATTTTTCTTCCGGCGTGGACAAACTGAAGGGTATTCAGGCTGACTTCGCCAACGAGGACTGGCCTGCTTACATCATAAAGGTTCATTCCTTAAAGAGCAGCTCCCGTCAGATCGGTGCAATGGAGCTTGGAAGCATGGCCGAGAAGCTTGAGCATGCGGGCAAGGACGGAAACATCGACTACATAAAGGAAAACAACGATAAGACGGTATATGCATATGCGGCTCTTTTAAAGAAATTATCCCTTTTCTTCCCGAAGGAAGAGAAAAAGGACAGACCTCCCATTCCGGAAGGAAAATTATCCGAGATCTTTGACGCATTGGAGGCAGCATGCGACGACCTTGACATAGGAACCATGGAGAAGCTGGGAGAGGAGCTTAAACAGTATTCCTATGACGCAGATGTATCGGATCTTATGGAACAGATGTATAAAGCCATCGCCAACATAGACGTGGACGAGTGTCTTGAATTGGTGGGAAAGATCAGAGGAGGAGTATGATGAAACGTAAGATTGCTGCGATAGTTCTTTCATTTGCAATGACGGCCTGTCTGTTTGCGGGCTGCGGCAAGGACAAGGATACGGGAACGAGCCTTGCGAATACCGATACTGTTGATTCGGCGATCAAGAACGCCACGCCCGTTGAGGATTCCACCGGATATCTTTATACCGGTGCCGGCCCCATTACGGGAGAGGATGCAAGCCTCAAACTGATGGCTCAGGAATCAAACTATACGAATGTTGATATCAGGAAGGCTCCCATCGTTTTAAAGGTCTTTGAGGAAGCGGGGGTTACTCCCGTATGGGATCTTTACGATTACAACGATTATGAGAAGCTGGCAGCTCCCATCATAAGCTCCGGAGATACCGATGCGGACATAATCAAGATCCCGGACAACGACCCGAACCAGGTTTACATAAAGTCAGGACTCTTTGTTCCTCTTGACGAGTTTTTTGACTATATGCCAAACTTCATAAAGTGGCTTTCGGAGAACCCGGTTGAGAAGGCGGAGCTTACGGCTGAAGACGGGCATATCTACTATGTTCCCGGCCTTAACGTAGCCGACGATTACCAGCCCTGCCTTATGTACAACAAGGTGTGGCTGACGAAGGCGGGCATTGAAGCTCCCACAACTCTTGATGAGTTTACGGAGATGCTTCGCTACTTTAAGAACAACGACATGAACGGAAACGGCGATGCATCCGATGAGATCCCCATGTGTGTCATGAAGGAATTTCTTCCCTACATGTTCGGACCGGCCTTCGGTCTTGATCTTGTCAGCGGTTTCCGGGCGGATGAAGCCGGAAACGTTACATATGCATATGCGGATTCCGAGAACTACAAGAAGTATCTTGAGTATTTAAACGGTCTTTACGAAGAAGGCCTCATTGATCCAGACTTCACATCCTGGGACAGAGATATGGTCATCGACTTTATCTCCAAGGATTTAACGGGAGTTGCCTTTGACTTCAGCTGGGCAATGTCCATGATGTACTCAAACGTCCTTCCTTACTACGACGGAACGGAAGATACGGCCTTCATCGGCGTTGCTCCATTATCGGGCGAATGCGAAGGCTTCTATATAGGAAGAAATTCTCTTTCGGGAATGTTTGGTGTCAATAAGAAATCATCCCAGATCGAGCTTGCTGTCAAGTTCCTTGATTACGCAATGAGCGATCACTGCCAGGATTATTATCAGTGGGGCATCGTGGGCGAGAGCTACATCGTCAATGCCGACGGAAGCCGCGAATATACCGAGAACGGTAACAACAACGACTGGTTACAGCAGTTCGGTATCAACCCGGCCTTTGTTCTTCCTGCGGCTCAGTCTGTGGAGGCTACGGACATCCTTGTTGCTCCCTGGCACGCACGCATAAACGGCGAGTTAAGACAATATGTCAAAGATCCCTGGCCGGAAATCTATGCGACGAGCAAAGAAAGTGATACAGTAAATCTGTACATGCCTGACATTCAGGCAAAGGTTGATGAAAGCACCATTGATTTCATCACCGGAAAAAAGAACCTTACTTCGGATTTCGATTCATATATAAGCGAGCTTGACAGGCTCCATATCGATGAGGTGACTGAGGTCAGACAGACTCAGTACAACCGTTATCTGAAGGCATTGGGTGAATAGAAACAAAAAGGGGTAGAAAATGAATTTTCAATGTAAGAACTGCGGCGGAAACATGGTCTTTTCGCCGGAAAAACAAAAGATGTTCTGCCCGTACTGCGACGGTACGGAGTGTCAGGACGTCACGGGAAACGGATCTTTAACGGTCTGCGCCTCCTGCGGAGGTGAACTCACCATAGGACAGTTCGTAAGTGCATCGAGATGTCCTTTCTGTAACAACTATCTTATCTTTGACGAAAGGGTGCAGGATCGGTTTAAGCCCGACGAGATCATCCCTTTCAAGCTGGGAAAGAAGCAGGCTGTACAGGCCATGGAGAAGGAGTTTAAGAAGCGTATTTTCACTCCCATCTCTTTCCTTAGCGAGAAATCCCTTGAAGACATGATAGGAAGGTATGTTCCCTTCTTCTTATATGACTTTAACGTAAACGGTCATTATCAGGGAGAGGGTACGAAGGTAAGGCACTGGTCTTCGGGAAATTATTCATATACCGAAACTTCCTATTACGATGTAGAGCGTCAGATGCGCGTGGCTTATGACAATATTCCGGCGGATGCCTCGGAGGCAATGCCCGATGCCACAATGGATCTCATCGAGCCTTTCAACTACAAGGAACTGAAGGAATTCGATCCCAAGTACCTTTCCGGATTCTTCGGCGAGATCTACAATGCCACATCGGATGCGTACATAAACCGTGCAAGGTCCAAGGCGGCTCAGAGCGCAGGCAGTCTCATGAAGGCTTCCATCGCAGGTTATTCGTCGCTCATTCCCAGGGTTGACAACATTGCAGTGACCGACGGAAAGATCGATTACGCGCTGTTCCCTGTATGGGTTTATAACTACAAATGGGGCGAGAGAGTATTCCCCTTCTATGTAAACGGACAGACCGGAAAGGTCATAGGAAAGACACCCATTTCCAAGCTTAAAGTCCTTTTATATGCGCTCACAATGGGCGGGATCGTTGCTTCGATCCTTGTGGCGGCATTTTCGATATTGGAGGTGTGGTGGTGGATATGAATGATTTCAAACCAAGCTTCATGCAATGGCTGAAGCATTTCAGAGTGGGACTTATCCTGATGGGCATCGCAGTTGCGGTAACCGTGATCGCCTGGGTACATGAGACAAACAGGCCGTCTGATTATTATGACAGCCCGAATACACAGAGAGTGTACGGGGATCAGAGAGTATTCGATTACGCCGATCAGCTGACGGATGATGAAGAGGCAAGGCTTGAGGAGTATATCCATGAAACCGAAAAAAAGACCTGCATGGATATCGTTATCGTTACGATCAATCAGCCCCTTGCGGATTATGAGCCCGAATACAGATCCCGTTACGACATAGCGGTGACGCCCGACAAATACACCATGGTGTATGCGGACAAATTCTGGGAGGACAATAAATTCGGCTACGATTGCCCCCAGGTTCTTGACGGAACAACAAATACCGGCGATGGTATACTCCTTGTTGACAACCTCTATAAGGATCCCGAAGTTGCAGCAATGTTCGGAACCTCCGGCATGTCCACCTGGATGTGCACCACGGGTAAAGCTGAGGAGCATTATTCTTCTTCGGATATAGACTATGCTCTTGACCGTTTTTATGATTATGTAGAGACCGATTATTATGAAGCCTGTGAAGCATGGGTAAGAGATGCAAGCATAGAGATGAGGATCTTTGACGGCGGATATTTTATTATTTCCTATAAAGCACCGCTGCTTTTCGGACTTATCGTGGCACTCATCTATTTCTGCATTAATGCAAGCGAAAAGGCAGGAAAGGTAACGGTGGATGCAAAGACCTACGTGGACGGAAAGGTGGACTTCCCGGTAAACAGGGATACATTCATAAGAAAGAATGTAACAAAGGTCTACAATCCCCCCAGTTCATCATCCGGCGGAGGAGGATCCCACGGCGGCGGAGGCCATCATTCATCGGGTGGTGGCGGCTCCCATGGCGGTGGCGGCCATTCAAGATAAAATGTGCGAATAAACGAAAAATTATAGAGTAAATTCTGTAAATTTGTTGTATAATTTAAGAGATGACGGTGTTTTCTTCCGTTAATAAAAAATTCCACTGTCGGAGGGCTATATGAAAAAGAAAACAAAGCTTAACATGTATGCGACTCTTGTGATGTTCGCGCTGATCCCGCTTGTTGTGGGAGGTTTCATCGTAAGTATGTATACCGCTGAGGTTGCAAAGAAAGAGATCAGACAGGTAACCTACAATTACATGTACTCCATGGCCGAATCGGAAGGTCTCGGTATTGAAGAGATGATCGAGAACAAAGGCTATGAGGAGACCATGAGCATAGAGAACCTCACCGATTACTGCGGTGACCTCGGAATCCTCGATGTTGATTCTTCTTACGTATATGTGGCTGATAAAAACGCTACCATGCTTTGGCATCCCACGGAAAGCAAGATCGGTGAACCGGTAACCAATACCGTTATCCTTGGTCTGTGTGCCGATATGAAGGCAGGCAAGAACATACCCGAGAAAAACGGCGTGGTAAGTTATGATTTCAAAGGCGCCCAGAAATATGCGTCCTATCATGTGGCTGAGGACAATTCCTTTGTTCTTGTTTTTTCTGCCGATGAATCCGATGTTTTAAAGAATGTTCATAAGATGACGAACCACACTGTCATCGTTGATATTTTACTCGTTATTATCTTCGGTATCGCTTCCGTATTTGTTGCAAGGTTCATTTCCACACCTCTTACAAAGATCGCCAAGGCAACGGAAGTTCTTGCAAGCGGCGATATCGGAAATGCGGATGTTGATGTTACGGCACATATTCAGGAAACCGTATCTATCATCGATGCTACCGCAGCCCTTAAGAATGCACTTGCCGATTCCATCGGAACCGTTAAGGCCTCTGCCGGAGAGCTTGACAATGCGGTGGTTGATGTTGATGAGAAGACGGCCAACAACGTTGAATCCGTATCACAGATCAGTGAAGCCATCAACGAAGTTGCGGAGACTTCCCAGGCAGTTGCGGAAAATGCACAGACAATGGCACTTAAGGCACAGACCCTCGGTGACAGCGTAGACAGACTTTCCGAGAATGTGACCAGACTTGAAGAGGCAGCTCACGAGATCGGCAAGGCCAACGAAGAAGCCTCCAGATATATGGAAACAGTAATGAGCTCCAGCGACGAATCCGTTCGTGCGGTTGATGACATTACCGCTAAGGTCAGCGATACGAATACCGCAGTTGCAAACATTTCCGCATGTGTACAGATGATCGAAGACATTTCCACACAGACCAACCTGCTTTCGCTTAACGCTTCCATCGAGGCAGCACGTGCAGGTGAAGCCGGACGCGGATTTGCAGTGGTTGCGGAAGAGATCAGAAAGCTTGCCGATGATTCCGGTAAATCCGCTCAGGAGATCAAGGAGATCGTTGAAAGCGTTACACAGCTTTCAAATGAAACCGTTGAGGTTGCAGGCCGTGTAGCCGAGATCATTGCAAAGGAGCAGGAATTCATTTCCGAAACCCAGGGCAAGTTCACTATCCTTTCAAGTTCTGTCGATGTAAGTACTCAGGAGATCGCAGCCATCGGTAAGATGACTCAGGAACTTAACGGCATTAAGGCAGACCTTACAAATGCCACAAGCGAACTGGGAGCCATTTCCGAGGAGCTTGGTGCTTCCGCTCAGGAAGTAAGCGCATCCTGTACAACGGTTACCGAAGCTTGTACCGATACACAGGGCAGGACAGAAGAAATGCGTGCCATCAATGAGAACCTTGTTGATGCGGTTAATTTCTTCAAGCTTTGATACAGACATTGAGAAAGGGAAGGGACAGTTCTTGGGAACTGTCCCTTTTATTACTCTCGGAAACTGCAACAATGAAACAAGTTTTCTAAAAACACAGTATTCACAATGCCTGCAAAGCCTTGAAAATACTGGGTTTTTAACGGGTCAAAGGATGGAAAAAACGGTACTTTGGTGATAGAATTATAACCGAGGAACTTATTGTTACAGCACATACAATGGAGGAGATCCCAATGTTATCAACCGAAGAAAAAGAGAAGATCGTCCCTACCATGGGTACGGACAGGATCACACCAAAATATAAGGGAGAAAAGAATCCCAGTCAGAAGATCATCAAGCTTGCTCAGAAGATCACTGACAGGATCGGAGTCAAGATCGATTCCGATGCTCCGGAGTACTGGGGCTTAAGATGCGTCGTAACCGACGAGATGGCAGACGTTGCCCTTAAGATGAAGGTAAGAAAGCATTACGACTTTGAGGCACTCTGCAAATTAAACAAGATCGACGAGACCGGCAGGGAGAAGTTCCAGAAGCTTCTTGATGAAATGGCTTATGTCGGAATCCTCGAGTACGACTACGGCGATCGTTATACAAAGGACGGCCCCATGCCCGACACCGATTGGTCACCCGCCGGCAGAGAGTACTGGGTTCCTTTGTTCGTACCCGGTTCGGGGGAATATACAAACATGCGCCCCGATCTTATGAAGAAGAATCCCGAGCTTGCACAGTTCTTTGAGAGAATGACCTACCTTCCCCTTGCGGGCATCACACATCTTGTTCCTCCCGGAGGCGGCGGAATAGGAATGCACGTTATTCCCGTTGAGAAGGCCATCTCCATGGAGAACGAGACCATGGATATCGAGCACATTTCATATTGGCTTAAGAGATACGAAGGTCACATCGGTGCCAGCATCTGTTCCTGCCGTCACGGAAGAAAAACAATGGGTGAAGGTGTAGCGGACAGCTATGAAAACTGGTGCATCGGCGTAGGTGACATGGCGGATTACTGCCGTGAGACCGGAAAAGGAAAGGACATCACCTACGAAGAGGCCATGGAGATCCTTAAGAGAGCCGAGGACAACGGTTTCGTTCATCAGGTTACAAATATCGACGGAGAGGGCAAGATCTTTGCTATATGTAACTGTAACGTGAACATATGTAATGCCCTTCGTACATCCCAGCTTTACAACACACCAAACCTTTCAAGGTCAGCTTATGTGGCTCACGTTGACAAGGACAAGTGCGTAGCCTGCGGCCGCTGCGTTGAGTATTGCCCCGCCGGTGCGGTTAAGTTAGGCCAGAAGCTTTGCAAGTCGGATAAAACAGAGGTTCAGTATCCCAAGCAGGAAACCTGCGACGATGCTCTTAAGTGGGGCCCCGAACACTGGGATCCCGATTACAGAGACAATAACCGTATCAATACACATGAAACGGGAACCGCTCCCTGTAAGGCTACCTGTCCCGCACATATCGCAGTTCAGGGTTATTTAAAGCTTGCTTCTCAGGGTAAGTATCAGGAAGCGCTTGCACTTATAAAGAAACAGAATCCTTTCCCCGCCATCTGCGGACGTATCTGTAACAGACGATGCGAGGAAGCCTGCACCAGAGGAACCGTTGACGAAGCCATCGCCATCGATGCAGTCAAGAAGTTCATTGCCGAGCAGGATCTTAAGAAGGAAACGAGATACATCCCGCCCATCGTTGTTGCTTCAAACATGGGAAGATGGCAGGAGAAGATCGCCATCATCGGCGGAGGCCCCGCAGGTCTTTCCGCAGCCTTCTACCTTGCAGAGAAGGGCTATTATCCCGTTGTATTTGAAAAGAACGAGAAGCCCGGCGGAATGTTAAGATACGGTATTCCTTCCTACAAGCTTGAGAAGGATGTCATCGACGCCGAGATCGAAGTACTTAAGGAAATGGGCGTTGAGATCCGTACAGGAGTTGAAGTAGGCAAGGACGTTACCCTTGATGAGTTAAGAAGTCAGGGCTTTAAGGCCTTCTACATTGCCATCGGATGCAGTGCCGGCAGAAGACCCGGTGTTCCCGGTGATGACGCAGAGGGAACCTTCACCGCTATCGACTATCTCCACGATGCAAACTGCGGCGGTAAGGAGTTTACGGGACGTGTTGTTGTTGTGGGCGGCGGTAACGTTGCCATCGACGCAGCAAGGGTATCCGCAAGAAACGGCGCTTCAAGCGTTGACCAGTTATGTCTTGAATCCGAGAAGGAAATGCCCGCATCTGCTGAGGAAGTTCGTGAAGCAGGTGAGGACGGAGTTAAGATACAGTGCGGCTGGGGACCCAAGGAGATCCTTACACAGGACGGAAAGGTTACGGGCATTGTATTTAAGAAGTGCTTATCCGTTAAGAACGCCGAGGGAAGATTCGCTCCCACATACGACGAGAACGATACCATTACCATCGAGTGCGACCGCGTGATCTTTGCGGTAGGTCAGGCTTCAGTCTGGGGCGACCTTGTAAAGAACGAGAAGGTTGAGTTCAAGGGACCTGCGATCCAGGCCGACAAGCTTACCTTCCAGACCGGTCAGCCCGACATCTTCGTAGGCGGTGACGTTTACACGGGACCTAAGTTCGCTATCGATGCCATCGCTCAGGGTCACTATGTAGCCGAGTCCCTCCACAGATACGTTCAGGGCGCTCACATGACCATAGGAAGAAACCGTTGGGAATTCAATCAGCTTGATACCGACGATATCTATGTTGAGAGTTATGACCACGCTCCCAGACAGGAAGCGGGAATCGACACATCCTACGATGCAAAGAGCTTTTCCGATGCTCATAAGACACTTACCGAGGAGCAGGTGAAGATCGAAACCTCAAGATGCTTGGGATGCGGTGTTACGGTGGTTGACGAAAACAAGTGTATCGGCTGCGGAATCTGTACCACGAAGTGTGCGTTTGATGCCATCACCCTTCATCGTGACAGGCCCGAATGCAGCAAGATGACCGTTGCGGAGGACAAGTTCAAATACATTCTTCCCTATGCGGCTCAGAAGGTATTCAAGATCAAGCACAAAAAGAAAGATGAGAAATAAACAATGATTATCGGATGCCCTGCATAGAAGTATGCGGGGCATTCTCAAAAGGAGAAATATGCACGAACTCGGTGTTGTTTTTTATGTTATAAAGGATGTAAAGAAGGTTGCAGAAGAGAATGAGATCGACAGGGTGGACAGTGTTACTTTGTCCATAGGTGAGGTTTCGGGAATCTTGCACGACTATCTTACGGACTGCTGGGACTGGGCCAAGAAGCGTGAACCCGTGGTTGAAAACGCGGAGCTTAAGATCGAGACCATTAAGGCCGTTACCCACTGCGAGGACTGCGGCGAGGATTATGAAACGGTGAAATACGCCAAGGTCTGCCCAAAATGCGGAAGCGAGAATACATACCTGTTGACCGGAAATGAATTTGTCATAAAAGAGATAGGAGTTTTGGACGAATAATGGAAAAATGCGATATTCTTGAATTAAAGGAAAGTATCCTTGCCGATAACGATGCGGATGCGGACAAGCTCCGCCTTGAGTTAAAGGACGAGGATCTTTTCTATATCAATATAATGTCATCTCCCGGTTCGGGAAAGACCACGACCATTTTACAGCTTCTTGATGCGCTTAAAGAGGATTTTAATATCGGTGTAATGGAAGCGGATATCGATTCAAGTGTTGACGCGGAGACCGTTCTTTCTGCGGGCTACCCTTGCGTGCAGCTTCACACAGGGGGAATGTGCCACCTTGATGCAGATATGTCAAGGCAGGGAATCGACTGTCTTAAGGGGCATTTAAAGAAAGCGGGAATTACGACCCGTCTTGACGCAGTGATCCTTGAGAACGTGGGAAACCTTGTGTGCCCTGCGGAGTTTGACACGGGTGCTCACATGAACCTTGTCATCCTTTCCGTTCCGGAAGGTCACGACAAGCCTCTTAAGTATCCCCTTGTTTTTGAAAAGTGCGAGGCAGTGATCGTAAACAAGACCGATGCATTGCCCGTATTTGATTTTGACTTTGAGGAACTGAAAAAGGGAGTAGAAACCAGAAACAAGGATGCAAAGATATTCCCCATCTCGGCACTTAAGGGTGAGGGGATCGAAGAGGTTTCTTCTTATATAAAGAACAGGATCCTTGGATTTAAGAAAGGATGACTATGAGCGGAGTAAGGGTAATAGACGTAAACCACGGTGTATTCGAGATCAACGACGAGATTGCTGAAACTGTGCGTGATTACAATAAGCAGCACAACAACTTCATGATCAATCTCATGGCTTCGCCGGGAGCGGGAAAGACCACTTTTCTTTTAAAGACCGTGGAAGCCTTGAAGGACAGCGTGAAAATCGGTATTATGGAAGCTGATATCGATGCCACGGTTGACGCTGAGAAGATGAAGGCGGCGGGAGTTTCTTCCATTCAGATCCACACAGGCGGAGAGTGCGCCATGGATGCGGAGATGACACTACAGGCCCTTAATGAATTTGACACTAAGGACATCGACCTTCTTTTTCTTGAAAACGTGGGAAACCTTGTGTGTCCCGCGGAGACCGATACCGGGGCTGACAAAAAGGTGGTGCTCCTTTCGGTTCCGGAAGGTGATGACAAGCCCTTAAAGTATCCGTTAATGTTTGAAGTGGCGGACCTTATTGTTGTTACAAAGATCGATACCCTTGGGTATTTTGATTTTGATAAGGAAGCTTTTGTCAGGAATATAAGGGCAAGGAACAAGAAGGCGGAAGTGCTCTTTCTTTCCGCAAAGACGGGGGAAGGCTTTGATGCCTGGCTGGAAATATTAAAAAAATGGCTTTAAAATCTTTTTGTTTTTTAATGTGATTTTAATCTTTCTCAAAGGACGGTTTAATTTACAACCCTTATTATGCGTAATGTAAACAAAAACAAAACCTCCTACGGAGAGAAAGAAAGGGAAAACAAAATGGAAATGTTAGAAAAGATCGACAAGTTAAGAGAAAGAGCAAACGTAAGTTACGAAGAGGCAAAGGAAGCACTTGAGGCTTCAAACGGTGATCTCCTGGATGCGATGATCTACCTTGAGAGACAGGGCAAGGTCAAGGCCGAGAAGGAAGTTCACACAACCGAGTACACAAACGAAGAGACAAAGCTTGAGCTTGCATGCGTTGATAACAAGGACAAGGCTGATGGCAAGGACTTCGGTGAGAAGTGCAAGAGATTCTTTAAGAAGCTCTGGGAGTACTTATCGGACAACCGCTTAAAGATCAGCCACCACGACAATGAGCTTATAGACCTTCCTTTATGGGTTGTTCTTATTATCCTCATCGCAGGCTGGTGGGCAGTACTGGTACTCATCGTAGTTTCACTTTTCTTTGACTGGAACTACAGCTTCTACGGAAAGAACGACATGAAGACCGCAAACGATCTTGCCGGCAAGGCAAAGGAAACGGCCGAACATGTTAAGGACGAATTCAACAAATAAGTTTTATCAGGAGAGTTAAAAATGGCAGCGCATTTACTGATAGTTGAGGATGAAGAAAAATTGGCGAGGTTTATCGAACTCGAGCTTATGCACGAGGGCTATGAAGTGAGCAAGGCTTTTGACGGCCGGGAAGGCCTACGACTTGCAACCGAGCAGAACTTCGATCTGATACTTCTTGATATAATGCTGCCGGGGTTAAACGGTCTTGAGGTGTTAAGGCGTCTCATGCAGGATAACCCCACTCCCACCATTCTTCTTACTGCCAGAGATGCGGTAATGGACAAGGTCTCGGGCCTTGACGCAGGGGCTGTTGATTACATCACCAAGCCCTTTGCCATTGAGGAACTTCTGGCGAGGGTAAGGGTAGCCCTCAAGCTTCACGGTAAGCAATCCGCCTCGGGCGGTGCCACAGGTGAGAAGGCGGAAAAAGAAGAAGGGGTTTATACCTGGAATAAGTTGGTTCTTAATGATAAAAAGAGAGAGGTGACCTTTGACGGTCACCTCATAGCTCTGACGAACAGAGAATTCATGATGCTTGAGATCCTTCTTCAGAACATGGACATTGTTCTTTCAAGGGACACGCTTCTTGAGAAGGTCTGCGGCTATGACTATGTAGGGGAGACAAACGTCATTGACGTATATATAAGGTATTTAAGGACAAAGATCGACGACGCATACGATGTGAAGATGATCCAGACTGTAAGGGGAGTGGGATATGTCATCAAATCGGAATAACAAAGAGAACAGACCCTCCAAAAAGATGACTTCCATCGCAAGGCGGCTTGAGTGGCATTTGTTCAGGACAAAGTTCAGGATCTATATCACTCAGGATATACTGCTTTACATTTTCCTGGTCCTTGGATGGGCCATCATGAAGGAAGTGGAGCTTGTAGGGGATTTTGACATAAACAGGAAGCTGTACTTTGCATTTCCTGACGGTTTCAGGCAGGGAGTTTTGCAGATCGCGGCGCTGGATGGGACATTGCTTGCTTCCATAGCTTTCTTTGACATAATGGTGGCTGTGGCAGCAGTGGTGGGAGTGCTGTTTCTTTTTCAGTTTGTGGGAGTGATGCTTTCTTTATTTGGAGAGGCAAGGCGGATCCACAACACACTTACACCCATTTACGAGATTGCGGAGAAGGCGGACGAATTAAACCGTCTTACATTCTCGGAGGATAAATATCAGCTTATCGAGAAGGCACTTGATAAAGTGGATCCCGACGATAATAAGCATATAAGCTTAGGGGACCGGGAACTTCAGGGGATCGAATCGGCGGTGAACTCGCTGGTTGAGAGACTTAAGGATTCGTACAGGCAGCAGGCGAGATTTGTAAACGATGCTTCCCATGAATTGAGAACGCCTATTGCGGTGATTCAGGGATATGCGAACATGCTGGAACGGTGGGGCAGCAGTGATGAGAAGGTTCTTGAGGAATCCATCGCAGCCATTACCCACGAAGCAGATCACATGAACAAGCTGGTGGAACAGTTGTTGTTCTTAGCTCGCGGTGATTCCGGAAAGACGGTTCTTAATAAGGAAAGGGTTGTTCTTAATGATCTGATGCAGGAGATCTACGAAGAGTCCTTCATGATCGACGAGGCGCATCCTTACAGATTTAAGAATCCCGACGGGGAGATTGCGGTGTATGCCGATCCCACGCTTCTTAAGCAGGCGGTGAGGATCCTTATCGACAATGCTGCCAAGTACACGAAGGAAAAGGACGAGATAATCCTTGGGCTCGGGCGCACATCTGACATGAAGCCTTACCTGATGGTTCAGGACACGGGTATCGGAATGACCCAGCAGGATGTGGAGCACATGTTTGAAAGGTTTTACCGGGCGGACGAGGCAAGAAGCTTTACCGGAACCGGCCTTGGACTTTCGATCGCAAAGTGGATCGTTGATAAACACGGCGGGCACTTCGAAGTGGTGTCCCGGACCGAACTGGGAACAAGAATAATGATAGTGCTTCAGGACGAAGCGTAAAGGTGAAAGGAATCCGTTTTGGCGGGTTCCTTTATTTTTTGCGTTAATATGCCGATATAATAAATTAGAGTACGCGCAGGTGCGGAGGAAAATGATGAAGGAAGAATTTGTCAATTACTATGACCTTATGCAGATCAGCGAAAGAGCCTCTGACGAGGTGGTAAAGGCGGCCTATCGGGCGCTTTCAAAGAAGTATCATCCCGACGGGGATTCGCCAGATGTTTATATGATGCAGAAGATCAACAAGGCCTACGAGACCTTGTCGGATCCGGAAAAAAGAAGAAGATATGACATAAGCCTTCATTCCTACAAACAGAAGATACTTGAAGTGAAGGTGGCGGCCGCCACCGAGGCGACCCGCCGGGCTCAGGCGGCGACTTCCGCCGGAACCGGGACCGCAGGGAAAACCGCCGGGAAAACCGCCGGGGCTTCCGAGGCCAAAACTGCCGGGGCTTCCGAGGAAAAAACTGCCGGGACTTCAGGCGGCAAGACTGCCGGGACAAAAACTGCAGAGAAAAATTCCAGCAAGCGTAAAGCTGAGAAAAAGTCTTATCCAAAAGGGGCTTACGCCTTTAATTCTCCCGAAGAAACTTACGGTCCTCACAGCGATGACTTCCTTGTCAACCTCGATCCCGAGATCGAGACAAGATTCGGGTGGATTTCCAACTTATTACATAACGGCCAGTTCTCCGATG
>JAEEIN010000006.1 GCA_016281385.1 Lachnospiraceae bacterium
TAGCCCCTGTACCAGAGCTGTCCGTCAACGGGCACGAGCTCATAACCCACTTTTGCCTGAGCGATGATCTCCGATATGTTTGTAAGGCCCGTAAGGACTCCCCGGCCCTCCTGATCGCGAAGTCCGCGCTTTACGTCAAATTCAGAGTAAAGGTCTTCCTTTATGGTGTCATTCTTTATGACCATGTCGGTATAAGAAGCCGCATAGTCCTTTATTGCTTCGATAGGTGATGCCATTAACCCTTCTCCTTTCCCATGTGTGTAGTAATACTAATGTACCAAATTTCGCGAATTAAAATCAACCGATTATTGTATTTTTATGCATTCTTTAGAAACAAAGAGCCGCCGCCCGGTAAATCGGGCAGCGGCCTGCTTGTACATTACTTATTCAAAATTCTGGATGAGTTCAAGATCGTGATCCCTGTTCATCTTGTTACAATATGCAACAAACTTGTCAAGGGGTACGTTCTGAACCTGCTGGTTGGAGCCGCGAACGTTGATGGATACCGTATTCTCCGCAGCTTCCTTGTCACCGAGAACAAGAATGTAAGGATCCTTCATCGTCTTGTAGTTCTTGATCTTCGTCCTCATGTTCTTGTCATCGTAGTCGGCTTCCACTCTGATACCGTTCTCTTCAAGGAGATCGGCTACCTTCTTAGCGTACTCGTTGTGATCCTCACGGATGGGAACGATTGCTACCTGAGCGGGGCTTAACCAGAAGGGGAAGTTACCCTTGAAGTTTTCGATGATGATACCGATGAATCTCTCAAGTGAACCATAGATAGCTCTGTGGATAACAACGGGCATCTCTAACGTTCCTTCGGGCGTCGTATACGTAAGCTCGAAGTTGTGAGGGAGCTGGAAGTCAAGCTGGATCGTTCCGCACTGCCATTCTCTTCCTAAAGCGTCCTTTATCTGAAGGTCGATCTTGGGTCCGTAGAATGCGCCGTCACCTTCGTTGATCTCGTATCCGCCTTCGCCGTACTTTTCATCAAGAATTTCTTTTAAGCTTGCCTCTGCGCGATTCCATACTTCAATGTCGCCCATGAAATCATCGGGTCTCGTGGAGAGCTCCGCACGGTACGTTACACCGAACGTCTTGTAGATCTCATCTGCGATAGCGATGATATCTGCGATCTCGTCCTTGATCTGTGATTCCATTACAAACGTATGGTCATCGTCCTGTCTGAACTCCTGTACACGGAACAGACCGTTCATCTGTCCGGACTTCTCCTTACGGTGAAGTACATCGTACTCACTGTATCTGATGGGAAGTTCCTTGTAGGAGTGGTTCGTTCTCTTGTATGCCGTCATGGCATTGGGGCAGTTCATGGGCTTTGCAGCCATCGTGTCGATGTTTTCCCTGTTGTAGACTATGGAGCCTGCGGGAATGACCTCGGACTTAACGGGTGAATCGGGATCATCGATATCCTCAACCACGTCTGAGATCTTTGCGTCTGCCTTAACCGTTCCGGAAATACCGGGAACGATGAACATGTTGTTAAGATAATGAGCCCAGTGGCCGCTTATAAGCCAGAGCTTCTTGTTGTTGATAAGAGGAGCGGAAATTTCCGTATAACGATGCTTCCTCTGGATCTCTCTTGAATACTTGAGGAGCGTCTGGTAAAGCTCCCATCCGCGGGGAAGCCAGTAGGGCATTCCGGGTGCGGACTCGTTGAACATGAAGAGGTCAAGCTGAGCACCTATCTTCTTGTGATCTCTTTCCCTTGCTTCCTCGATGAGCTTGATGTGCTCCTTTAACTGATCCTTATCGGGGAATGCGTAGAAATAAACTCTCTGAAGCTGGTCTCTCTTTGCATCGCCTCTCCAGTAAGCCATTGAACAGGAGTGGATCTTGTAGGATACGCTCATAAGCTCCTGGGAATTGTCTACGTGAGGTCCGCGGCAAAGGTCCACATAATCCTCGCCCGTATAGTAGATAGAAAGGACTTCATCCTCGGGAAGTTCCTCGATGAGTTCCTTCTTAAACTTCTGATCCTTAAAGATCTCAAGGGCTTCTGCCTTGCTGATCTCTTTTCTCGTCCAGTCTTCGCGTCTTTTGATGATCTCGCGCATCTTGTTCTCGATTGCTTCGAATTCGCTCTCTGCGATCGTCTTTCCCTCAGGAAGAACAAAATCGTAGTAAGCGCCGTCAGCTATCTGAGGCCCGATGGCGTACTGGACATCCTTTCCGTATATTTCGATAACAGCCTTCGCAAGAATGTGTGCCAGCGAATGTCTGTATACCTCCAAAAACTGTTCTTTTTCCATTGTGTTTCTCCTTTCGGGTAATTAACCCTGCATTTTTAGATTTTATGATCTAAGCCCGTCTTTGTCAACACTTCTAGGCCCTTTACGGACTATCCGTAACGTTATTTCCGTAACAAGAACAATGATACCGATCCACTGTGAGGTCGATAGCCCGAGGAAAGATCCCCGGGCACTGTCACCTCGCATGAATTCAAAGATAAATCTCGCCGGTGCATAGGCGAGTAAATATATATGAATAAGTTTTCCTTTGCACCCAGCCTTAAGCGTCAATACCGCAAGAACAACAAAAAGTGCAAAAACGAAAACGCATTCAATATGCTGAATGGGAATGAGCCCCACATCCTTCGGCGCATAGGCCGAATGGGAATAGTGAACGCTTAAAGGCCCTTCGCAGGCTTTGCCGTAGCAGCAGCCCACCAGAGCACAGCCGATCCTCATGAATCCATGGATCAGCACAAGTACGGGTGCGAACAGATCAAGCTGCTCCTTCCCATCCAGCTTAAAGAGCTTTACGGAAAGAAGGATCCCCGCGATACCTCCGAAGAGACCGCCGTAAAAAACGAAACCGCCCTTAAGGTAAGCGCTTAAGATGCCCGGCCACTCCTGCGGCCTTTCACTCAGAAGCCTTACAATGTTTCGTGCTTCAACGAAAAGGTAAAGAAGCTTCGCTCCCGCAAGGGCAAAAAGCCCCATCAGAGTGTAAACATAGATCTCATCGGCAAAGGAGAACTTTTTCTTTTTACAGATAAAAAGAAGCCACAGTCCTCCAAACAACACACCGATAAGGCCCATTACCGAATAAATATGAAATTGTATCCCTCCTAATGAAAAAAGGATATCCATGTTATCTCTCCAAAAAATGATAAACAAAAAAAGGCGTCGGAACGCCTTTTTTTCATCAGGTATATCGGTTCTTAGACACCATTCATATAAGGTGCGAAGGATGCCATACATGCCATGCATGACACTATCTTAAGACCCAGGATAACGAGTGCGACGATTGACGTTACGAGACCACCGATCGCCATGCCTCCTTTGAATCCTTTGTTCTTTGAGCTGATGGAAAGAACTATGCCGACAACTCCGAGAATACCTCCCACAAAGGAGATCACGGGGATTATCGAGAAAACAATTCCGACTATGCCCACTATCAAAGAGGCAAGAGCCGTATCATATCCGGGCTGTGACGATGCCGGTGCTTTACAATTCGGTTGTTGTACGTTGTAGTTTGCGCCGGTTGTAACAACATTTCCTGTGTATACGGGAGGAATGCTGACCGGCTGCGTAGTCAGGGTGGGAGTACCGTCCGACTTGTAGGTAGTGGTCTGAGGGGCAGGCTGAGGTGCCGGCTGAGGAGCGGGCTCCGGACTTGCACCATAATTAACACCCGCAGTGTACAAAGGATGTACCGGGATGTCAGGCGTGTCGATATCAAGATCAAGTTCATTTGCGTGGATCAGCTTGGGCACTTCGGGAGAAACGGGCTCCTCGGGCGCATCATCAAGAACGGAAACATCTACAAAGAGCTTGTAGTTTCCGTTTTCGGACTGTTCCTCGATATGAAGGTTTTTGTTGTTATCGTTGTCCATATTAACCCCTGTTCTTACAAAATCTTTTCACCATTGTAACACGACACGTGAAATAATCCACTACTTTTTTCGTAAAATCAGCCATTTAAAGGGGATAAGACCAATCCGCCTTTGGAAAAAGAAGCAGGCACATCGATGATCCGCTGATTTGACGAGCCTCTGAAATTTAAGGATATGTCCTTTTTATCAAGAACAAACTCCCCGTCCACCAGCACATCCGTCATGCGAAGGATCGCCTCCGTATCGGCAGTGTGACATCGCTTATTGTTTTTATCGGTAAGTTCTTCAAAAGTATAACCTGTGTAGATCCAGATATTTGCCCTGGGCACCTCCGCCTTTATACGTTCAAGCAGCGGGCGGATCTCCTTCTGATTGGAAGGCTCCATGGGCTCCCCTCCGAGGATCGTAAGCCCCGCTACATACGTGGGCTTAAGTGACTCGACTATCCTGTCCTCGGTAGCCTTATCGTATTCGGTTCCGTATTTGAAATCCCAGGTCTCCTCGTTAAAGCAGCCTTTGCAGCGATGGGTGCAGCCGGAAACAAAAAAGGAGGTGCGGATCCCGGGGCCGTTGGCCACATCGTCAAAATAAATCTGTCCGTAATACATCTGTGCATTCCTCAAAAATAAAGGGAAGCCCTCAGGCTCCCCTCAAAATTACTTCGTGGCGTTTGCGTTCAATTCCGCATTTTCGTTTGCGGGGATGGCAATGTGGAGAACTCTGTCCTGTATCTCCTGGGTACGTCCCTGGTTCCAGTACTGGGTACCGATGTAGCCGCAGGTCCTTCTTGCCACATTCATCTTGGTCTGATCGTGATTGCCGCAGTTGGGGCATTCCCAGACAAGCTTTCCGTCGTTATCCTCCACGATCCTTATCTCTCCGTCGTAGCCGCAGACCTGACAGTAATCGCTTTTTGAGTTAAGCTCCGCGTACATGATGTTTTCGTAAATGTACTGCATGATGGAGAGAACCGCGTCAAGGTTCTGAGAAAGATTGGGAACCTCCACATAGCTGATGGCACCGCCGGGGGAAAGTGCCTGGAACTCGGATTCAAACTTAAGCTTGGTAAATGCATCGATCTTCTCACGGACATTTACGTGATAGCTGTTGGTGATATAGTTATGATCCGTAACGTCGGGGATTATGCCAAAACGTCTCTTTAAGCACTTTGCAAATTTATAGGTGGTGGATTCAAGCGGAGTTCCGTAGAGGGAAAAAGCAACATTGGTCTTTGCCCTCCACTTTGCACACTTGTCATTGAGATACTGCATTACCTTAAGGGCAAAGTCCTTGCCCTGTTCGTCGGTGTGGGAAACACCCTTCATGTAACGGGTGCACTCGTAAAGTCCCGCATATCCCAGTGAAATGGTGGAATAGTTATTAAAAAGAAGCTTGTCGATGGTCTCGCCCTTCTTCAAACGGGCAAGGGCTCCGAACTGCCAGAGTATGGGAGCAACATCGGAAGGGGTTCCAAGAAGTCGCTTATGGCGGCACATGAGAGCCTTGTAGCAAAGCTCCGTCCTTTCGTCCATCAGCTGCCAGAACTTATCCTCATCCTTTCCGGAAGAACAGGCAATGTCCACAAGGTTAAGGGTAACAACACCCTGGTTGAAGCGGCCGTAATACTTGTGAGCACCGTTCTCGCCAAGTCCCACCGTATCGGAGGTAAGGAAGGAACGACAGCCCATGCAGGGATATACATCGCCCTTTAATTCACGCATCTTCTTTGCGGATATATAATCCGGAACCATACGCTTTGCGGTGCATTTAGCCGCAAGCTGTGTTAAATACCAGTACTTGGAATCAGGGGTTACATTATCCTCATCAAGAACATAAATAAGCTTTGGGAAAGCGGGGGTGATATAAACTCCCTGCTCATTCTTTACACCGAGGATCCTCTGCTTCAACATCTCCTCGATTACCATGGCAAGGTCGTCACGAAGCTGCCCCTCGGGAACTTCATCAAGATACATGAACACGGTGATGAAGGGAGCCTGGCCGTTGGTGGTCATAAGGGTTATGACCTGATACTGAATGACCTGAACCCCTCGCTCGATCTCCTCGTGAACACGGATCTCAGCCACCCGGTTCACCTGCTCCTCGGTAAAGTCCATGCCCGCAGCGATGAATTCCTCCCTAACCTGCCTTCTGAACTTCTGCCTGGAAACATCCACAAAAGGAACAAGATGAGAAAGGGTGATACTCTGTCCGCCGTACTGGGAGCTGGCGATCTGGGCAATACCCTGAGTTGCGATATTACAAGCGGTTGTAAAGCTCTTGGGACGCTCGATCATGGTCTCGCTGATAACGGTACCGTTCTGGAGCATGTCCTCAAGATTTACAAGACAGCAGTTGTGCATGTGCTGTGCAAAATAATCGGAATCGTGGAAGTGGATGAGCCCTTCCTCATGAGCCTTCACCACATCCTCCGGAAGAAGAAAACGTCTCGTGATATCGCGGCTCACTTCCCCTGCCATATAGTCACGCTGAACGCTGTTCACGGTAGGGTTCTTGTTGGAATTCTCCTGCTTGACTTCCTCGTTGGACCTTTCGATGAGGCTCATTATCTGTTCATCGGTAGTGTTGGATTTACGAAGGAGTTCATGCTTGTAACGGTAGGTGATGTACTTTCGGGCAATTTCAAACTTGCCGGCCTCCATGATACCGTTCTCCACCATATCCTGGATCTCCTCCACTCCGGGAGCATGGTTATAGGCTGAGCATTTCTCCTCAACCTGCCTTTCTATGTTAAGGATCTGCTCATGAGTGAGCCTGTTTTCCTCGGTAACTTCGTTATTGGCCTTCTCAATGGCGGCGATGATCTTCTCACCGTCAAAACCCACTTCTTTTCCGCTTCTCTTTATGATCTTCACAATACTTTTCCTCGTTTAAACATCTTTGCAACAACAATATCTTGTGTCACCCTAATAATATTAATACATTATATTGTTCATTTCAAGGAAAACATAAGAAAAAGGCCGCTCCCATAAGGAAACGGCCTTAATTATATAAAAATCCCCTCTTATAACCTTTTAGTAGATGTAATTTAATTCCTCAAGATCGGTCACGGGACTGAAGGTAAGAGGTGTGTAGCAAAGATTGTACTCGTCCTCTTCCCAGGAATCGTTTACGTTATCATCAAGCTCTCCGTTGTTCATTCCAAGGATATGAAGGTAATGTACTCCCTGGAAAAGCTCCTCGAAAACAAGGATCCCGTCATCTGTAACAGTAAGGGTTCCGTTCTCGGATCCGGGAACCACACCCGCATAATGTAACTCAAGTCCGCCGTTTCCGTCGTCGATACCGGTCCAGACATCCAGTGTTCTTTCTTCGCCGGATTCAATAAGAAGCTCAACAACACCGTCCTCATCGATATCCCATAAATAGTAGCAGTTATCGTGATATTCGTTGGCCATGTCATTAATAACGGATGAATAAAGACCGAATGTATAAGGTGCGTCTTCCTCGGTGTAGCCCGAAGGCTCGTCTCCGGGGTCATCGTTGTTCCCACTGTCATTCACATCGTAAGCTACCTGAGGATCCGTAATAAAGATCTTGTCAGCGGGCTCATAGAAATACTCAAGTGTAATAAATTCACCGTCAACAAAATCCGTGCAGGTGATATCATCATATCCGTCTCCGTCAACATCGGTCATTCTCAATGTTGTCTTTATGGAGTCGACATCGTATGCCTTTCTTTCATAAAGATTGAGGGTCGTAACAACTCTCTGATCCGCCTCGTCCGCATAAAGAACTATCGCTCCGCCGGCTTTATCAACCTCTGCATAATAAACAACACTCGCTTCCGAATCAGACCATGTGAGATAAATGTATTCTCCGTCTCTCCAGTCTTCCTCCGGATCACCCTTGGTCGATTCCGGTGCTTTGCTGCAGCCTGCGGTGATCACCATGACCATAACAAGCAAAACAGCCCATAACCTGTACTTTTTCATAATTTCCATCCTTTCCGGGTCCATGCCCTGTTCAATCTATTCCGGTAATAAGGATCATCGTCAACACCAGAAGAATAAATGTCGCTGCAGAAATTACGATGCAGGCAAACATTGCGGGATATTTCTTTTTGCGCCCGCATATGATCGCACCGATCGTTCCTGCGACAAACAATATCACTTCAAAAAGTGTCATGTCCGATTCCCCCTTCAACTTATGCACGTTCATTGTAAAGGACATAAGTCGAAGGAAAAAGTACCGAAAAGTTACTTGTTTGATAAAAACAGGACATTTTTTGTCAAAGAATGGTTTTTACAAGTTCTCCCGCCGCATCAAACTCGATCTCGGATATCAGATTCCTGGCCTTTGAAAGCTTCTCTGCCGTGTCTGGATCCATATCCGATCTGAGCATTTCATCGATCAGTTTTATGGCTGATGAGCGGTTGTTTGAATCTATATATGATAAAAGAAGGTCCATTTTTTCTTTGGCTGAAGCAAAGCCGGTTTCTTTTTTTGCAGTTTCTAAAGCAGCTGCCTTTTTAAACTCCTCAAGGAAACGGGTAAGACCTTCCCCCGCTCTGGACCATTCGAGAAGTGCCAGTTCACAGGCGGTGTTGATATATGTCACATCACCCTGTCTGCAGCGTTTCTCCAGACGTTTGGTCATGTAGTGAAGCTCGATGGCTCCCACGTTTCTGGCATTTCCTTTAAGTGAGTGGAACAGAAGCGTCAAGCTCGTAAGGTCGCCGTTTTCCACATATCTTTTGAGGTTCTCCGTTCCCAAATACAGATTTTCCGTAAAAAACTTTGCTATGCGGGCATACTGTCTTAAGTCGCCGCCCACGTATTTTATGCCTTCCGCCAGGCTCACATCGTAGGGCTTAAGCAGCTCCTCATACTCCGCAAGCATCTCCTCCGAGAATTCTTTGGAGGCATTTTCATTGATCCTTGTAACGAGTCTCGAAGGCAGGAAATCCATGATGTTTGATTCAAGTTCGTGCCAGTCCACGGGCTTGGTGAGATATCCGTCAAAGCCCTCGGATAAGAAAAGTTCCTGCTTCTCGGGGGATACGTCTGCGGTAAGAACAAGGATCGGAGTGCCTGCGCCGCCGATCTCCCTTAAGTGCTTCATGGCCTCGATACCGTCGATCTCGGGCATCATATAGTCCATAAGAACAAGGTCGGGCTTCTCACTCTTGAAGAGGTCGTAACACTCCCTTGCATCCTTCGCCGTAGTAACCTGTACCATGGTCTTCTTTAAAAGGGACTTTACAACGCTTAAGTTCATGAGGTTATCATCAACCACCATGATCCTTGCATCGGGAGCGATAAAGGTTCCGTTTGTGCCGGACTCGCCCGATATTTCGTTTTCGTCGGCGATCTTCTGGCTCACCCTTATATAGAAACGGCTTCCCTTGCCGTATTCACTTTCAACCTCGATCTTAGAGCCGAACATTCCCGCAAGATGAGAAGCTATGGCAAGGCCAAGGCCCGTTCCTTCGATATTTCTGTTCTTTAACAGGTCCGCACGTTCAAAGCTGGTAAAGATATGGTCGATCTCTTCGGGCTTTATACCGATACCCGTATCCTTTACTTCAAAATAAAGATTTGCAGCCCCGTCGGCTATGCCTTCGTTTGTTACTGAAAAGCGGATATTTCCTTCGCTTGTGTACTTGACGGCATTTGACAAAAGGTTGGTAAGGATCTGAAGGAGTTTTCTCATGTCACCCTTCAGGGCCGTGGGCACTTTTGGATCCACCACCATCAGGAAATCAAGGTTCTTTCCCGATGCTTCTTTTTCAAAATATGCATTTAAGTTGTTTAACATCTTGGTTAAACTGTATGGTTCCTCGATGAGCTCCTCTTTTCCTGCATTAAGCCTTGAAAACTGAAGGACCTGATTGACTTCAAAAAGAAGCTGCTTTCCCGCCGCCTCGGCATTCAGGGCGTATTCCTTTATGGCTTCCGTCTCCGCCTCTCTGTAGATCATCTCGTTCATACCCATCATCATGTTGATGGGAGTTCTGATCTCATGGCTCATATTTGCAAGGAAGGTGCTCTTTGCGCGGCTTGCTTCCTCAGCGATTTCTTTTTGCTTGCGGTACTGAACGATGTATATGGAGAAGATGAGCCCGATTCCGATCCCCGAAAGGATGATACCGGAAACCCGGTCAAGAAACATGTCCTGCTCGTTTTCGAAAGGCGTTACATATTCGGGATGCTTATAGGAAAAATAACATACTCCGACGTAAAACAGCGTCTCTATGATCTCCATGACAACAAGGAGTTTGCCCCTGAACATCAGGAAGGAAAAAACAAGGGAAAATGCAAAGAAATAGGTCATGGAACCGTCAAGTCCGCTCATTTCGAAGAACAAAAGAGTGAACAGTCCCATGAACACCACGATGGTGGTTATGATGTAGCCGTGGACATACTTGCCCGTCTTGTCCACATACCACAATAAAAGAGCGCTTAAGATCGCAGCCAGAAAATCGGTAAGACCGCCCACAAGTGAAACGCCCATAACGATACTCTGGGTTCCGGCGATGACACTTACGGCAATACCGGCCAGACCAAGGATCTTAAACAGCGTGATGTCGATCTCGGAATCTTTCTTTAAATAGTCAATAAATCTCTTTATTATCGCTTTCATACCCCTTCACCTCACTGTGTACGATTATACAGCCTTTTTTGCAATAAAAAAACCACTCTCCGAAGTTTTTCGGAAAGTGGCTTTCGTGTCTGCAAGTTATTCAAATAAAGGCTTTACGGCAGATGCAAGCTCGTCCTTTTTAGCCTGTGCCGCAGCAAGGTCCTTGCCCTTGGTGGTGTAGTAAGCCTTGATCTTGGGCTCGGTTCCCGAAGGACGAACAACAACGGTTGCACCGTCTTCAAGTCCGTAAATGAGAACATTTGCCTTGGGAAGGCCTGTCTCCTCGGGCTTTGTGTAGTCCGTAACCTTAACAACCTTATCTCCCGCAAAATCCTTGGGAGGATCGTTACGAAGTTTGGCCATGATGGAATTCATCTTATCCATTCCCGTAAGGCCGGGGAATTCGTAGCTGTCAACCTTGTTTAAATACCTTCCGTACTGAGCGTAGATCTCTTCAAGACGCTCCTTGATGGAAGAACCGATGCTTCTGTAGTAGGCTGCCATCTCGCAGATGAGCATCGAACCGATGACTGCATCCTTATCCCTTACGTAAGGGCCTGCAAGATATCCGTAGCTTTCCTCGAAACCGAAGATGAATCTTTCTTCTTCACCCTTCTCTTCAAGGCGTGCGATCTGGTCGCCGATCCACTTAAAGCCCGTAAGGGTGTGACGAAGCTCAACTCCGTAATGCTTGGCAACTTCGTCCGCAAGAGGTGTGGAAACGATGGACATTACAGCAACGGGATCCTTGGGCATGGTACCTTTTTCTATACGTCCTGCACAGATATAGTCAAGAAGAAGAACACCCATCTCATTTCCGCTTACAAGCTCGTAGCTTCCGTCGGGACACTTCATTGCGATGCCTACACGGTCCGCATCCGGATCGGTGGCGAGCATCAAGTCTGCTCCAACCTCCTTGGCAAGTTCAAGTCCCTTCGCAAGTGCCTCGAAGATCTCGGGGTTGGGGTAGGAACAGGTTGTGAAGTAACCGTTGGGATACTCCTGCTCGGGAACGATGGTGATGTCGGTGATACCCATATCCTTCAGAACCCTTGTTACGGGAACGAGACCTGTTCCGTTAAGGGGTGAATAAACAAGCTTAAGGCCTGCACTCCTGCAAAGGCCGGGACGGACCTGGCGCTTCTCGATCGCTTCGTAGAGAGCTTCCTTACAGTCATTTCCCACAAATTTGATAAGTCCCTTTTCAACACCTTCCGCAAAGTCCATGAACTTCGCACCGGTAAGGACATCTGTCTTCTGAATTGCCTGATAAACGATATCCGCTGCATCGTCGGTCATCTGACATCCGTCGGGGCCGTAGGCTTTGTAACCGTTATACTTGGCGGGGTTATGGGACGCGGTCACCATGATACCCGCATTGCACTTATAATATCTTGTGGCAAAGCTTAAAGCGGGAACGGGCATAAGCTCGTCATAAAGCCTTACGTTAATGCCGTTTGCAGCAAGAACGCTTGCCGCATCCTTTGCGAAGGTCCAGCCCTTTAAACGGCTGTCGTAGCTGATGGCTACGGTCTGTGTTCCGCCCTGAGTCTTAACCCAGTCTGCGATACCCTGTGTTGCCTGACGTACAACCCAGATGTTCATGCGGTTTGTACCTGCGCCAAGGGTGCCTCTCAAACCAGCGGTACCGAACTTAAGGGATACTGCAAATCTTTCCTTGATGGCATCATCGTCATCGGCGATGTCCTGTAATTCCTTTTTAAGATCAAAATCGATGAGCTCTGCATCGAGCCACTTTTTGTAATCGTCTTTGTACACGTGGATCTCCTTCTTTATTCTTTTTATTCGAACGGGAACTTATACTGTGTAAGCCCGCATTCATCTCTTAACTGAATGAATTCCTTCTGAATGGATTCACCCATGGGAACGCCCTTGTCCTTACGGTACTGCCAGGAAAGATATTCCTTCTCGCCCGCGGTGTAGATGCGCTCCTCGCCGGGAGCCTTCTTTGAAGCACGAAGACCTCTGCAGATGTCACCGGCAGTCTTCTTAAAGGTATCAAGACCCATAAAGAAATCGGGGTTGATAACGAAGAAGAAATGTCCGAGATGGTACATCTGAGGCGATCCGTCTTCAGCCACACCCGTAAGAGCCTTCATGAAAGGTCCCCCTGCCAATGCAGCGGAAAGGATCTCAACTATGGTGGTGAAACCGTAGCCTTTATAGCCTGCGGTGGCTTCGCCCAATCCGCCAAGGGGAAGAAGCGCGGCATGGCCCGCACGCATCTCCTTTAAGATCTCGGGAGAATCCGTCATGGTCTCACCCTTGTCGTTTACCACACAGCCTTCGGGAGTGGGCTTTCCCGATCTTGAATAATACTCTATCTTTCCGTTCTGCACAATACATGTTGCGCAGTCAAAGTTGAAAGGAAATTCCTCATCCGTAGGCATTGTAAAGGTTAAGGGGTTTGTTCCCATCATGGGCTCCACACCGAAGGTGGGCGCAACGGAAGGACGGGCATTTGTACCGGTGATACCGATCATACCTGCCTTCTCGGCCATTGTGGTCCAGTAGCCTGCGATACCGTAATGGGTGGAATTAAAGATCGTTCCGCCGGCCATACCGTAAACCTTAGCCTTCTCTATGAGCATTTCCATCATCTTATGACTTGCCACCATACCCATTCCGTCATGAGCATCCATGACTACGGTGGTGGGTGTTTCTTTAACTATCTCGATCTCCGTTTTCGGAAGAAGAGTTCCTTTCTTTATACGATCCAGATAAATGGGCTTGAAACGGTTGCAGCCGTGGCTTTCTATGCCCCTTCTGTCGCTTTCCAAAAGAACATCGGCGCAGATCTTTGCATCCTCTCTCGGTACACCGTATTTTTCAAATACGTCCACCATAAAATCATTGACCAGCTTCCAATCCACGTAAGGTCTGTTATCCTCTGCCATAGTAATCCTCCTTTTGTCCCATAAGTTTTACCCTACTAATGATTATATATCAAATCGTGATAAATACCATCACCTTTTTTGGGATAAAAAGTGCCGGACATATTGCCCGGCACCACTGTATCACATTCCCTTTATATCACTTTTCAGCCTTCAGCGCGCATTTGTTCTCGTACATATGCTGATCGGCACGTTCAAATACTTGCGCAACGCAATCACCCTTTTCGTAATCTGCCATACCGCAGGCTATGACCACTCCGCCTTCTTTTTGCGCGATCTCATTTTGTTCTCTTATCTTATCCACAAGCTCGTGAATGTTTAAATAATCGTTGCCTCTTGTTATTACCGCAAATTCGTCGCCGCCGATCCTGAAAACGGGGCTGTGCTTAAAGGTGTTGCAGATTATCCTGCTGGCATCGCAGATGTAGCGGTCTCCAGCCTGATGACCTTCCGTATCGTTGACCTTTTTAAGATCGTTGATATCGAGAATGACGATGGCAAAGGGAGCAGCCTTTTTCTGGGATATCTGTCTGTCGATCTTTTCTTCTTCATCCAGATATGCATGCTTGCTCTTAACGCCTGTAAGCGCATCGATATTTGCCTTGTTCTGGGCCCGGGCCAGCTTGCGGGCGTAATCTTCTTCCTGCTTGACATGGGAGTCGATATCATTGATACCCACGATCAGGCGTTTTCCTTCGTCTTCTTCAACAGTTGCGGCCCTGAGACGAACGTGGTTGGGCAGTCCTTCGATCATCAGACGGAAGCTTAAGGTAAAGATTCCTCTCTTTTCTATCTGTGAAAGCACTCCCTCCTGCGTTAACAGAGAAAGAACACGATCTCTGTCTTCGGAATATATGGCCATTCCCATCTGTTCGCGGCAGACCTTGAAGAAATCAAGGCCTTCCCTGGGGATATCAAGGCTCTTAAAGCCATCGGTGGAACTGTATTCACGGTAGCGTCCGGTCTCGGGAACCACGGTATAAACACACAGGAAGTCACCGGTAAGAGAATTGAGCCTCTTGTATGCCACCTGTTCTTCCTTTATACGCTCCGCAAGACGTCTGTGCTGCATCTCTTCATCAACATCCGTAACACCTATGACGATAAAACGATCGTCATCATCCATTTGGGAAGCTTTAAGACTTACATATCTTGGCTCGCCATCGGTAAGGAGACGGTATGTCATGGTGAAGTTTCCGTTTCTCTTCAAAGCATCCATGAGATTCTCCCGATCCATGCCTGCCTCAAAGGTTGCATGATCGTCGGAAAAAACAAAGCTTTCAACTTCCTTTTTGCAGGATCCAAAGAAGTCGGGTCCTCTTCTTGCTTCGGAAAGATGACCGGTCTCTTCCTCTATCCTGTACTCGATATACTCGCCGTTTTCCACATTTACATAGAAAAGATCTGTGAAGCTCCTTGCAAGAGCATGGGCGATATGGGTGTAGATGATGCTTGTGCTGCGGGCTTTTTCGTACGCTTCCTTAGTGGTGGCATTTTCACGCTGCACCCTTACCATATCCGTTACATCCTGGCACATACCAAGGATGCAGAGTCTTCCTGCGGTATCTATGAATTTAAGCTTTGTAGTCTGGAACTGTCTCTGATTTCCTACCGCATCGGGAACATCCTCAAAGAAGATATAGGGCTCATCCATGGAAAGAGCCATCTTATCGTCTTCCACAAAGTGGGCAGCGGTAACTTCGTCAAAGATCTGAGCATCCGTAAGACCTATAACCTCATCAGGGCTCTCCTTGTGGGCATACTCGGCAAAAGCCTGGTTACAGGCAAGATAGATCCCGGTCTCCACATCCTTTGAAAAGCTCAGCGCAGGCATGTTGTCAAGAAGAGAAGTGATGGACTGCTTAAACTCCATGACTTTATTGGCATCCTCAAGTTCACGCCTGAATTCTTCTTTTTCCGAACCGATAACTATTGTATGGATAAGGCAGGTGCCAAAAAGGAAAGCGATGGAATATAAAGGAAGATAGGGAAAAACGGTCTGGGCAATGAGGAATACGGTCATGGCCGGCCCGAAATAAATTATGGTTAAATATCGTTTTCTTTTTTTATCCTCGCGCTCGCACCTGTAATAAGAAAAAGACGCATATACGGAAATAAGTATGAGCAGGATGATCTGCAAAAGAAGGAGTACATATCTTATATGATGAGGGTCATAGACACAGTTTTCATCCACGGAAAACAGTACCGGAACAAATATATTGACTATGGTCATGCCAAAGACCAGAGCGGAAATAGCACGCCCCGCGCTGACAAGAAAAGTTCCGAAGCGATTGTTATCGTCAAGATATGTTACCACATATGAGGTCCAGAAAAGTATGCCCACCGCCATGGCAATAAAATAAAACGACGTATCTATGAAAAGAGCCCTTGGCATCTTGGCCCATTCAAAGATACCCCAAAGGATATCGGATACGTAATATACCATTACGGAAACAAGGAATTTCCTGTAGACCTTCCATTCCGGACGTTCGAAGGCATTGTTAAGATTCAGGAGGATATCCTGATTTTCTATGACAAGTATCAAAAACGCGATCATGCCTATGATCGAATAATACATAAAAGCCTCCCCTTTAACTCAATATATACAGTTTCCGATAAAACTATTAATACTGAATTAAAAGGAAGGCCTAAATAAAGGCTTTTATAAATGATTTCCCGATTATTAGCAAAAACTTATTCGATCTTCGCTCCGAAAGGGGCAAGGGAAAGCTTTGCGATCTTGAAAAACTGCTTTCCGAAGGGGATACCCACGATGGTGATGCAGAAGAGACATCCGAAGAAGAAATTAACGAGGGCAAGCTCCAAGCCGGAAACCAGGAACCAGATCACGTTTAACAAAAAAGAAACGGCACCGCCTTCATATTTCACTTCCTTACCGAAGGGGAACAGGGAAAGGACGGACAATTTGAAGCACTGAACGCCCACAGGGATGCCCACAACCGTGATGCACCATAATAAGCCGGCGATCCACCAGCAAATAGCGCTTATAAAGCCTCCGAATACAAACCAGATGATGTTACCTAATAATTTCATTACACATTTCTCCTCATATAGTTTGAGTGATGTGACTGCCGTTATTACCGACAGTCTTTGTGGTCACAGGACCATTTTAACACGACTTCCGCCGCTTTTCTCCTTTGTTACAACTATCTGCTTATCGATCCTTTCCTTCAGATCGGCAACATGGGAGATGATACCTACAAGTCTGTTTCCTTCCGTCAGGCCGGCCAAAGCCTTGTATGCCATATCGAGTGCTTCCGGATCAAGGGTTCCGAATCCTTCGTCAACAAACATGGTATCAATCTGAATGCCGCCGGCAGAGGACTGAACCTCGTCGGAAAGCCCAAGTGCAAGGGAAAGTGATGCCATGAAGGATTCGCCGCCCGACAAAGTCTTCACACTTCTCTCCGACCCATTATAGTGATCGATAACTCCAAGGTCAAGGCCGCTCTGGCTTTTGGCATCCGCTGCCTCGCGCATTCGTATCAGCTCGTACTGCCCGCCTGACATTGTAACAAGGCGAAGATTTGCCCGATTGATTATCCTGTCAAAATAAGTGGTCTGAATGTAGGTTTCCAGCATAACTTTTTCTTTTCCGGACAGTTTTCCGTTAGCGGTATCTGCCAGGGCTTTAACCCATTGCAGCTGCTTTTCGGTTTCTCCGATCCCTTCGGACTTGGAGATAATATTCTTACGAGTGGCAATGTTACTGTCCAGACGGGCATTTACAACCTTGCCCTGCTCTATGCAATTCTCCTGTCTTTGTTTCAGGTCGGACTGCTTTGCGATCTCCGCTTCCATGTCCACGGTCGGAGCAGACTCTATTGCCTTCCGGTTTTGCTCGATAGTCGTTCTTAACCTGATCATCACTTCCTTTTGATCGGAAAAAGCTTTAGCGGCCTTATCAAAAGCTTCCTGCAGGTCTGCGGCCTGAACCTTCAGTTCTTTAACAGCCTTTTCCGCATCTGCCCTGCTTTCAAATTTCAGGCCTTTTTTCAAGTCACCAAGCTGCTTATCCTTTTCTGTGACCTTTGCGCTTTCGGCAGCGAGTGAGGCTTTAAGCTCTTCGATATCTCTGCGCAGATCATCAATCCCCTTTTCAAGCAAAGGAATATCTTTGTCCAACTGTTCCTTTCTCAGAACCTTATCCTGCTCGGCTTTAAGTTTATCTTTCTCGGTCTCAAGTTTTTTATTGCAGGCTTCCCTTACATCATTAAGTTTAAGTCCTGCCTCATCAAGATCCTCTGTTTTAAGGACCTTTTTACTCTTTTTCTTCAGTTCTTCTTCCCTGGTTTCAAGTGCGCTTCGTAATCCGCTGATTCCGGTCGCCGCATCATCCCGGATCTTACGGGTTCTGTCACTGTCTTTCTTTGCCGCCTCCAGTTCCTTTTCGGAAGGCACCTCTTTTGAAAGGCTCGCAGGCTGTGGGTGATGGGTTGAACCGCATACAGGGCACTTCTTTCCTTCTTTCAGCTGCTGAGCCAGAATACCTGCCTGACCATCACGAAAGGCCTGATCCATAGTCTCATATTTAAGGTTAACTTTTCTGAACTCCTCATCCTTTTTCTTATAATCTTCCTGAGCTTCTCCGTATGACTTTCTGTCTTCGTAATAATCCTCCAATGCTTCAGAGAGTTCTTTTACTTCGGCGGCTTCGGTTTTAAGATTTTCCACCGCGGCATTTATCCCGGCGATCGTTGCACTTGTATCCTTATAAGATGACTGTTCTGCTTTCAGGTCTTCAAGGTTTTTCGACTGCTTTGCGTGATCGTTCACTTTCTCATTCAAAATCTTTTCAAGTCCGGTACAGCTCTCCTTCAACTTCTCCAGATCATTGCTCAAAGATGTGGCAGCATCATAATCCGGAAGGTCTTTTTCAATGTTATGAACCTGTTTATCGAGATCGGCCTTTCCTTTTAATTCTTCGCCTGCCTTGTCGTAAGCCTCCGTCAGCTTCTTAAGCAAACTTTCCTCGTCGTTAAGCTGCTTCTCAGCTTCGGCCTTTGCTTCCCCGGCCTTTTTGATCTCAGTGGCAGAACCTATATTTTTATTTACCGTTTCAAGTTCTGAATTTATCTGTTTAAGTTCGCTGTCAAGGCCTGTCTTCACCTTATTGTCCCGATCTATCAGCTTTTCAAGCAATTCAATAACACTCTCTGTTGTGAGAGAGCCGCTCTGTGCCTTTTCGACCTCAATGGACAAAACATCATCTTTATCAGCCTTGATCCCGCCGATATACTGCTGAACACTCTTCTTTCCGTCTTCAACCCTGCAATAAATCTCTTTGCGTTTTTCTTCCAGGCGATACTGAAGCGTCTGGTACATCTGAGTCTGAAACAGTTCTCTGAAGATTTCCTGCCGATGCTTGGTGTCTGCCAGTAACAGTTTGAGAAAGTCACCCTGAGCCAGCATTGCTATCTGGGAGAACTGGTCCTTATTGATACCCAGCAATTCCTCGATCGCTGCGGTAACATCCTTGACTTTTGTATAAACATGGCCGTCGGGCATGCGCAGTTCTGCATCCGCAGTCTGCTTGGTCCATCCTTCACCGCTCTTCTTTGGACGGGAATATTCGGGATTTCGCTTTACGCAGTACTCCTTCCCGCCGTGAAGAAATGTAAGTTCAACTTCGGTGGGCATATCGGGATCTGCGTATTTTGAGCGAAACATTGATGTATCATCCCTGTTTGAACCGCTTGCCTCACCGAAAAGCGCGAAACAGATCGCATCAAAGATCGTTGTCTTTCCGGCACCGGTATCTCCGGTGATGAGATACAGCCCCTGACTTCCGAGATCTTCCATGGGAATCTCTATACGGCCTGCATAAGGTCCGAATGCGGATATTTTAAGGTTTAAAGGTCTCATGCTTATCCCTCCCAAACAGACTCTATCAGTTCCTGTGACAGTTTCTTTTGCTCATCCGTCATGGACTGATTGTTTTGCTTCTCGTAAAACTCCTCAAAAAGTTCAAGGGGAGTTTTCTTCTCTATATTCTCCGCATCGGTTACCGTCTGCTGACGCTGAGTCCGCTTATTGTCGTAACTCAGTTTCATCAGATTGGGGTAAACGACCCTGAGCTTGGCGATTGCATCCATAACATCATTCTCATCAGTCAGAACAGCATGGATATAATCATCCGTAGCGGTTCCTTCATAATTCTTCTTTGACATCAGGTCCATATATGTACCCCTGATCTCACGAAGATCATGTAAAGGGATCAGTTCCCTTTCTTCAATATTGATCTCACCCTTTTCTTTAAATTCAACTATGGAAAGAGACTTTTTATGATCCTTTTCGGAAAAAGAATACTTCAACGGAGTTCCGCAATATCTGACCGTTTCCCGACCCACACTCTGCTTTCCGTGTAAGTGTCCCAATGCAACATAGTCAAAATCGTCGAATGCCGAAACATCTACACCGTCCAGGCCGCCTACCGACACTTCCTCGGACTCGCAGCGGGCAGAGCCGATGATCATCTGGTGGGCGATCAAAACATTTCTTTCTTCCTTGTTTACATTCATCCGGCTGACAGCTGCCCTGCAGGCATCCGTGTAATCCTCGATCTTCTCATCCGGGAACAGTGCACGAACTATAGCGGGCTTTATAAAGGGAAGCATATAAATATTTAACTTGCCGTACTCGTCCTCCAACGTGTAATGCTTGGCATTCCCGTCATATTCCGGAGACAGATGGATCCCCGTCGTTTCAACAAGCGTCCCGTGATCCGAAAACCGGATAACCGAATCATGATTACCGCTGATGGCATAAACCGGTATGTGCTTACCGGCAAGGCTGACAAGAAACTCATCCCAGAGTTTCATTGCATCTTCACTGGGAACAGTTCTGTCATAAACGTCTCCGGCGATCAGAATCCCGTCGGGAGCGACATCCTTTATGACAGTGAGTATTTCCTTCAGAATGTAGCGCTGATCCTCGATCATAGAAAATTCGTTGACTCTCTTTCCCAGATGCAGATCCGAAATATGAATGAATTTCATTATGAATGCCTCCTTACCCTGTTTCGGTTACTACGCCGCCTTTTCCACTAATTATACACCTTTTTATTGTCCGAAAATCCTCCCTGAAAACAAAAAAAGAAAGCAACGCTGAAGGTTGCTTCCTTTTGTAAAATCGAGGATCAGGACTGAGACGGTGAAAGGTCGATGGATTCCATGACCTTTAAGATCCTGCACTCGGGCTTTCCATGATACTTTGCATTCAGGTAGGCGGCGAAGAGATTGGGATCTTCGCTGTTGTGGGCGAACATGTCCCAGTGGCCGGGGACGACCAGGCGAGGGGATAACTCGCCGGCGAGGTCGGCGGCTTCCTGGTAGGTCATGTTGCCTATGCAGTCAGAAAGATACCTCTTCGCGTCACGGCCGTTGATGGGCAGGAGCTCAAGGTCGAAGGTGCCGAAGGCCTTAAGCTTCGGAAGCATGCCCTCGTACCTGACAGTGTCGCCTGCGTGATGAATGCGTATGCCTTCTTCTGCCTCGACTATGTATTGAAGATATGGATACAGACCGTTTTCGTCACGGTCGAGAAATTCATGAGCGGCGGCGATGGCATGAATGGTGAGATCGCCGATCTTTACGGATTCACCTTCGTTTAAGCCGATCGCGTTTTCCAAAACAACTCCGTCTGCGAGAACGGAAGCTTCATGCTTTCGAGGAAAAACAAACTTCGCCGAAGGATTTGTTTTTGCCCAGATCTTCCAGGCCTCGTGATCGATGTGATCCAGGTGATCGTGGGTTCCAAGAAATGCGTCTATGCCTTTGAGTTCATCTGCCGGTATGGGAACCGGAGTCTGACGGTCTTTGTCGGGAGTAGCGTAGTAATCTATGCAAAGTGTTGTTTTTTCGGACTTTACCAAAAGTCCCATCTGTCCAAGCCAGGTAACGGTTACCATATGATGCCCTCGTCAATCGATAAATGTGTAGGTGTGTTTACCCTTCTTTTTTGATTCGTACATTGCGGCGTCGGTCTTTTTAAGGAGATTCTCCGGGTCTGTTACCTCGTCGCCTCGGACGATGCCCACACTTATGGACATGGGAGGCAGACCGTCGTCTTCTTTTTCAAGTTCCTCGTTGATACGGTTGATCTTGGATTCTATGAGCCTTTGATTCATTTCCCCGGAATTCATCATTATTATGACAAACTCGTCACCGCCGATACGGCAGATATAATCATCGTCACGGAAGGCAGCCCTCATCACCTGAACAAGCCTTGTAAGGGCCTTATCACCGGCTTCATGACCGTAGTTGTCGTTTATGGACTTGAAATTGTCAACGTCAAGAAGCATCATATAGACGTTTTCGAAATTGAGGTTCTTCAACAGATGATCGAAGCCCGCGCGATTGTAGGCGCCGGTAAGTTCATCATGGGAAGCCTTGTAGCTTAACTTCTCAATGCTTGATCTGTATTTAGTGAACAGTTTGTTGTAAGCACGGGCAAGATAACGGAATTCCCTTGCGCCCATTTCCGGGATCGGACTGTCCTGTTTTATTTTTTCCACCGCTCTGAGTACCGGTCTGATACCGAGTCGTGCGGTAAGGCCTATGAGCATAAAGAAAAACAGCGTCTGAACTATTATGACCACGCGAACAACAATGAGTTCCCGCTTCAGACTGTAAATGACCGCGCCCTCGGTACTATAGAGGATCTTGTCTATCTCATCGAGACAGGCCTGCATGTCACTTCGTATTTTGTTCTTCAGTTCGTAATAGTCGCCGTCAAGGACCATTTCCGTTGCGTGACGCATTTTCTCTTCCGGTGAAAGAGCCTCGTCGTCCGGGCTGAGTTCGAAATCGTCAAGGACCTTTGGATAATCTGTGCAGCCCGTGGCTTCTACAACAAGACGCATCGCATAATACTCACGCTTCATGAGTTCCATGGAATTGGCCATTGCATCGGAAAGGTGCTCACTTGCTGTTTCCGTTCTTTCATCGGATCCAAGCTTGGCAAGTGCGGCCTCACGGCGATTGGATTCAAAAGCCTCGGTAAAATATCTGTTAAGGAATGTGACGTCACCGTCAATGGTGAATCTCTGAACATTCTCGGTAAGATAATCCGATGCATCCATCAGTTCATGGGCAGCCTTTTCAAGTTTCATGTACTCTTCGGACGCGGCGGTTATGTTGCGGAATGTCTGGGACAGACGTCTTGTGGAATATGCCACTACCACTGCCAGCAGGATCGCTATTACGATCAGAACTATATTCAGTTTTCTGAGGGATACTCCCTTTTCTTTCAGTCGCTTCAATTCCGTTCCTCTTTGTGTTGTTTTTATTACTTAAAACAATCCGGGATTTCCTTAACCCCCCGGGATCTGCAGATACATGACGCAGGGCCTCGATATGACAGGGGCTTACCTTCCGCATCGGTTACGGTACAGCCCGCTTCAGTGGCTATCAGCGCTGCTGCCGCATAATCCCAGATCTGGATCTTCAATTCAAAATAAAGACTGCACCGTCCCATGGCTACACAGCACATATCCCATGCTGCGGTCCCGGAACGTCTGACGTCCACGCATAAGCGTAAAAGTTTCTTCGCTATATCAAAGGATCTTTCCTGCAATTCCTCGTAGTAAGGCGCCGTTCCGAAAACAGTCAGTGAATCCGAAAGGGGCGCATTTGAAGACATTATCCTCTCTCCGTTAAGATATGCTCCCCGTCCTGCCTCGGCAGAAAAGAGAAGATCGTCATACGGATCGTAAACGATTCCCATACAGGGCTTTCCGTCCTTTAACAGACCCACGGAAACCACTGAAGGTCTGTACTCATATATAAAATTGGAGGTCCCGTCGATGGGATCTATCACAAAACAATAACCGCTTTCCATTTTGGAAGAAAA
>JAEEIN010000047.1 GCA_016281385.1 Lachnospiraceae bacterium
AATATTGCCTTCATACCCGGCGGGTACGATGACTGTCACCAGATCATTGTATCCGTCGAATGTTTTAAGTCTCGATCCGTCATCGGCGATCGCCACATATCCCTTATAATTTAACTTCTCAACCTCAAGGTTATTTTCTACGTTTCCGTTCTTAACATTAAATATACAGGTGTTATCTTTACTGTAAACAAGCTCACATTTCTCAAAAACATCATTTTCGGGCACATATTCCAGTCCTGCCAGCGTCGTGTTGTTCTTAAGATATTCGCAGGCTCCGATATAACCCGAATCAACCTCCGAATAATCCCTGTGGTTTACCATGCTGTAACCCTGTTTATACTGAACCGTAAAGAATACTGTCATGGCAACTGCTAAGACCGTAAGCACGATGCCACAGGCCTTGGCAGGTTTGATAAGTCTTTCCTCCACTTCTGCCCTTGCGTATATATCGGCAGCAAGAAGGGAAATAAACAAAGTTGCGGGAGCCAGATATCTCCAGGGGAACTGAACCTTTGAAAGAAGTTTGAAAAGATGTGTATATCCTTCCAGACTGTTCCAGGGGAAAAGGGTTGTGGACATCCACAGGCACAATACGCTTAAGGCCCCAAATACAAATATCCTGTAATTTCTGAATCGGATAACGAATAAAACAAAGCATGCCACAAGGGCGATCATCAGGGGAAGACCCACCGTAAGCTGCATCCTGTACTGTATATCCGTGTTGTTTATACCGAAGGGACGGGCAAAGAACATGAAAAGCTGGATCAGATAAGCTCCCGTTTCCCTTATCTGCATGGCAACGCCCTGTACTCCTCCCTTTCCTCCGTAAACCGGCTCGTTCATGTAATAATCGAGAAAAGGAACGATAAAATACAGATTTAACAGGAGTGTTTCAAGCACTGCAAGCCCGATACAGCAAAGTGTGCGGGGTCTGAAGCTTCTCTTTGCATAAAGAACGCAAACTATCGCAAGCATGAACACCGTCATCACGGTGCTTAACAGATGAGTCTCTATAAGTCCCGTCATTCCGAGGGCAAGCCACAACGAATTCCTAAGATAGGACTTTTTCTCTCCCGTATCCTCCACAAGTATCTTAAACATGGCCATCACAACGATGGGGAAGAACAAAAACGCTCCATACTCTCCCGTCGCATTACGGACGTAGATATCAACATATCTGTAAGCAGCGGTAAGATACAGAACCGTTCCGAAAAGTGCCGCGTTTCCGCTCTTAAAGCAGGCTTTGAAGCACTTGTAAGAAACCACCGCCGTTGCAAGGTTGATGGCAAGAACGAACACCTTGTAGGCTGCGACCACCGGAACTCCCACGACCCTTAGGAAAGCCGGGAAGTATAAAAGCAGATCTCCGTAAAAGACAGCAACGGGATAGCCCTTGCCGCTTAACCATACGGATTCCATCATTACAGGGATTTTTCCTGCGAGAAGCCCTTCCTTTATACCTTCGATCCTTGATAAATGAAAAGCCAGATCCTGGTAAGCCGCTCCGTCGATACCCTTAAGGATAAGGGGCATTGACGCAAGAAGGCCGGTCAGAATCGCAAATATCAATTCCATCCGATCCTTATTCTTTTTACAAAAGTCACTGAAACCTGACATAGTTACATTCCTAACGCACTGATTATTTCCGGAAGGAGCTGCTTCTTACGGCTCATTACACCCGGCATATCATAGACCAGAGGCTGTCTCTGCACATACTGAAGGTGCTTGTTTACCCTGTGGTCGGTACAGATTAAAATACTGTGCTCCTTAAGGACATCGGTTATCATGAGAACCGCCCAGTCAAGATCCTCCTTGCGCCTGAACTCCTCAAGCTTGGAGATATACAGATCGCAGTAATCGAAAAGATCCTTCAGAGTGGTAACTTCGCACTGACCGATTCCGAATTTGACGCCCTTCTCCGTATACTTCTTAAAGTCGGAGCTGATGGCCTCCTCGGGAGCTCTGGTCTTAAGGCCTTCCATGTTGGAAAACATGGACAGACCGAATTCCTGCAGATCAACCCCAAGGATCCCCGTAAGTTCCTCCGCCGTCTTCACATCCGTTGGCGTTGTGGTGGGGCTTCTCAGTATCAGTGTATCGGAGCAAAGGCCCGCAAGGAGCATCTTCGCCGTATCCTTATCCGGAACGATGCCATGCATCTTAAACTGCTTATATACGATCGTACAGGTGCTTCCCAGGGGCTCGGCGTCGATGAATATGGGCAGCTCCGTCTTCACCGCATCAAGTCTGTGGTGATCGATTATCTCAACGATATTCGCCGTCTCAATGCCCTTTATGCTCTGCCTGGGCTCATTATGGTCCACTAAGATCACGTTGTGCCTCGGCGACTTCAGAAAGCATCTTCTTGTTACAAATCCCACGTATCCGTTATCGTCAAAGACCGCAAGCCCCCTCTTCTTGGAAGAAGAAAGCCTTGTCTTCGCATCCTCGAAAAGATCGTTCATCATAACGGGTTCTTCCTGCTCGCGCATTATGTCCTTAATGGTGGGAATATCCCTTATGCAGTTTTTGCAGGAAAGTTCCTTCATTGCCCATGAAGTGATATCATCGACGGATAAGAGTCCGAAGAATTCGGAGCCGTTAAAGATGGGGATCACGGAGGGTTTGGAATCGCTGTATGTATCGGCAATCTCGTTAAGTCCCGCGTCAGCCTGGGGCCTTTCCTTTGTCGTAAGAACAACATCCTCCGCCTTTGGATAGATATCCCTTTTGTATGAAGGAGGAACAACCCCCAGAGATGCGAATATCTTCTTTGTGCTGGGACTTAAATGTCCGCAGCGAACGGGAATATATTTATTGTCCGGATCTATGGCATTTTTAAGGACAGCGTATGCATAAGCACTGCATACGCTGTCAAGATCCGGGTTTCTGTGTCCTGTGATATAGATCACATTCTTGTCATCAGAACCCATTTTTACCTCCAAAAAGGATTTATAAAGGTAATGCTTCGTTTAATACCTTTTCTGCGGGGATAGCCTTCTTATACTCTTCGATATAAGCGTCAAAGCCCGCTACATCTGCGGGATCGGGATCCATTACGGTTCCCTTCTCACCGTGGAACACTTTATCTGCAAGATAGTCGCCAAGCTTCTCGCCTGCGTCCTTTCTTACCATATATGCCGCAAGTACCGCCATACCCCAGGGGCCGCCCTCGCCTGCGGTCTCCATTACGGCTACGGGAGCGTTCATCGCTGCAGCAAGGATACCCTGGCCGACACCCTTTGTCTTAAAGAGTCCGCCGTGACCGTAAAGGGTATCTACCTTAACCTTTTCTTCCTTAAAGAGGATGTCGCATCCGATCTTAAGAGTGGATAAGGAAGCATAAAGGTGTGTTCTCATGAAGTTTGCAAGATTCATCTTTGCATCGGGCTTTCTTGCGAACATGGGACGACCTTCGTTAAGTCCGATAACGGGCTCGCCTGAGAAGGTGTTGAATGCAAGCAGTCCGCCGCAGTCCTTATCGCCCTTTAATGCGTTTGTATATAACTTGCCGTAGATATCGTTCATGCTCACATCGGCACCGAACATATCCGCAAACTCCTTGAAAAGGCCTACCCATGCGTTTAAGTCTGATGTACAGTTGTTGCAGTGAACCATTGCCACGGTTTCGCCCGAAGGAGTGGTAACAAGGTCAAGTTCCTCGTGAACCTTCTTAAGATCCTCTTCAAGAACGACCATTGCGAATACGCTTGTTCCTGCGGATACGTTACCTGTCCTTACGGCTACGGAATTTGTTGCGGTCATTCCGGTTCCGGCATCGCCTTCGGGAGGAGCTACAGGGATACCTGCCTGTAAGAGTCCTGAAGGATCCAGCTTCTTTGCGCCCTCAGCCGTAAGCTTTCCGCCAACACAGCCTGCGGGAAGGACCTTGGGAAGGATCTCCCTTATGTTCCAGGGATAAGCCTTTACATTTTCAAGATTGGCAAATTTGTCAAGCATTGCCGCATTATAATCAATGGTCTTTGAGTCTATGGGGAACATTCCCGATGCTTCACCCACACCCATTACCTTTTCACCTGTAAGCTGCCAGTGAATGTAGCCTGCAAGGGTGGTAAAATAGGTGATATCCTTAACATGCTCTTCTTTGTTAAGTATTGCCTGATAAAGGTGAGCGATGCTCCATCTCTGGGGAATATTGAAATCAAAAAGCTCGGATAATTCCTTTGCAGCCTCGCCTGTGATGGTATTTCTCCAGGTTCTGAAGGGAACCAGCAGCTTTCCTTCCTTGTCAAAGGGCATATAGCCATGCATCATTCCGGAAAATCCCAAAGCAGCCAGGCTCTTTATCTCCGTGCCGTATTTTGTTTTTACATCTTTACAAAGATTAGCGTAGCAGTCACGAAGACCTTCCCAGATATCATCCAGCGAATAGGTCCATACACCGTTTAAAAGTGTGTTCTCCCATTCATGATCCCCCGACGCAATGGGCTCGTGTTCTTCGTTAATGAGCACTCCCTTGATCCTTGTGGATCCGAATTCGATACCAAGTACCGCTCTTCCGCTTTCGATCAGTTCTTTTGCGTTTGTCACCTCTAAGTCCTCCTCTTTCGGTCATTTAAGACACTTTTTTATTATTAAGATCCTTAATATATTTCTTTGCTTTGGACACTGCCGACAGGATCATGGCGCCGATCCCGAATATCACAGATGCCACGATCATCTTCTCTATCTCAAAATGCAGATAGCTGACAGTAACGAAGCTTATGATCAAAAGCATTATCAGAAACCAGCCAAAAGAAAGCACTCCGACTATTATGGAGAAAATGATGTCCTTTACAATGTCTCTTGCCATAAGTTCTCCTATTCAACAACCCTGCTGCCCCAGACCGTAATCTGATCCTCCGTTCCCAGAGCCGTAAAGGTCATGGTCTCCAAAGTTGAATTCTCTATAGCCATCTTTAATGTAACGCCACTGTAAGCTTTGCCGTCAAGTGTGATCTCCATATAAGGAGTTCCGGATTTAAGACTCCAGGTTCCCACCAGTCCGCCGGTAACGGAGCCATCGCTGTTTAATTCAACTCTTACAGGCTTGTTTACTTCAAGTTCTGAATAATTGATGTTCAATTTGTGGATGATCACATCATATTCCCCTGCCACTTCGGATACATCAAAGCCCGACTCATTAAGACTTTCTCCCATGGTCTGGTAGGGAGCCGCCACAAGCCAGCCTTCTTCGTTTAAGAACAATTGATGCACCTTGACATAATGTCCCTCACTTCCGTCGGTGGTACGGGTATGAAAAACAATGTATGCTTTTCCGTCATCATCCACGAAGGCAGAGTTATGTCCCTGAGCCACCTGTCCCTGATAGAAGCTTAACCACTTATATCCGCCGAAGAGCCTTACACCAACGGGCATATTGAAATTAAGCACATAACTGTCAAAGAAAGGGGTGTTTCCAAGTTCGTCCACATAGTCTCCGTCGGGAGTCTTGCTTCTGAACACTCTTACATTATAACCTCCTTTTGCTTCCAATGCACCATAAGAAATAAATAACCAGTAATAATCTCCGATCTTCTGTATGTAGGAGGCTTCGCCGGACACATACTGACCGCCGGCTATCTTCTTTCCAAAGTATGGATCTGAGTGGATATTTTCTTCATAGGTCACCGAAAGATCTCTGAATCCCGTGCTCTCATCAAGCTTTAGCATAAATATGCCGCCGCTCCAGGAACCGTAGCTCATCCAGAGATTTCCCTCATCATCATAGAAAACGCAGGCATCTATATTGTTGGGATAATTGTTTCCCCAGTTTTTGTTGTACCGCTCGGCACGCTTGCTTTCTCCGGTGACCGAAGCAACATCCGTCTCATCATAAAACTCATCGGTCCTGAAGCCCGAATAAACAACGATCCCTTCGTAGGTCCAGTCCCCTTCGATGGTATCGGCAGTGAGTAAAACGATGGAGGAATACCAGTTGTCGCCGTCCACCGACAGATACATGCACCACTTCTTCATGGCCTTGTTGTAGATCACATCCGGTGCCCACATATATCCGTCAACCTTGTAATTCTTGCTTCCGTGAGCGGACCAGGCTGCAGGCTCCTTTAATATATCTCTGTAATCATTACTTAAATTATTTGTAAAATATTCCCAGTTTTCAAGGTCGTAGGACTTGGCCCAGGCTCTGTGAGAGCCGAATACATAATAACATTTTTTACCTTCTTTATCCTCTCCCACCACGATGGCAGGGTCATGGGAGCTTACGGTCCTTGTGACTTTTTTGTACTCGGGATTTATGGTCTGTGTCTGCTGAAACATGATTATCTCCACAATATATCTTATCGTTACTTCCTCACCCCCGTAGCTTACGGTAACGTAAGGTCTTAAAGTAACGGATTCCACCTGCCCGGTGATCTGCTCCTTTACGGGCTTTGCAGCCCTCATTACATTCTCGGCGCTTTTGATCGTGCCTTCGTATATCGAATACTCTCCGTCAGGTATGGCACCCGAAAAAGAAGGTATCTCTTCCTCGGCAAGTATGTCCGAGTTGCTTGCAGTTGCAAATACGCGGCTTACCGTATATCCCTTTCTGTCATTTCTCACCGTAAGAGCATAGTGTATATCCTCTCCCTCTTCGTAGGAAGCCTTGTCGGTTATTAAAGTTACTGTTATCTTTGTATCCTCCTTAGAGACTTCGGGACCCACATATTCGATGCCCGAAGGATATTCAACAAAGGAAGCCGCAGATACTCCATCCCCTGCTTTTTCTTTGTCCCCGCAGCCCGATAATGCGAAAAGCCCTGCGAAAACAAGAAGAATGGGGGCGTATCGTCTAAATTTGAAATGCATTTTGTTTCTCCTTTATAAGCTTAAAAAAATTTGTTGGCGTAATCGAAAACGGGATAACCCCTGTCATCCCATTTTACTTCAATGAGCATTGTATGTCTGTTGGGATCGTACAAAGGATCCCCGATGATTTCTAAGTAGGTGCGTGCGTGGAATACGCATACATCCCTTCCGTCTTCGGTCACCGTAAAGCTGTTGTGTCCCGGACCGTAAAAGCCCTTTTCTCTATCCGACTTAAGTATAGGCTTTTTTTCTTTTATCCAGGCTCTGGGGTCCAATAGATCTTCATCCTCACCTATGGAGAGCATTCCCATACAGTAGCACTCTCCCGTGGCACTGGCGGAATAGGTAAGGAAGAGCCTGTTGTTTTTCTTAATGACCGCAGGGCCTTCATTTACCCAGATATCCACCCTCTCCCAGTCGTAATCCGGGGTCGTGAGTAACACCTGGGGGGTCTTAAGCTTGATAGCGCTCTCCATCTTTGCGATGTAGAGGTTTGATATCTGTATGCCAACACTTACCTTCTCGGCCCAGACACAATACCATTCCCCCTTGTTTTCAAACACTGTCATATCAAGGGAAAAGGCTCTGAAGGAATAGATATCGTCGTCACTGCACTGCATCATTCCCTTCTCGATCCACTCATCCTTCATGGGATCGTCCCCGGTACATTCAAGGACGTAGGGCCTTAATCTCCATATATCGTCGCCTCCGGATCCCGCAAAGTAAATATACCATTTCCCAAAGAGATAATGAAGCTCCGGAGCCCAGATGTGCTTGCTCATATCGCCGCTTTCATGCCTTGTCCAGATCGTCTTCTCCTCCGCATCCTGAAGGCCTTTAAGGCTTTCGGAACACCTGAGTATAATGCGGTCATATGCCGGCACCGAAGCCGTAAAGTAATATTTTCCGTCATCAGCCCTCGTTATATAAGGGTCCGCTCTCTGCTCTATAAAAGGAGTATTGTACTCCGTGATCTTACCGTTTCTTTCTCTTTCTGCCATATTCTTTCTCCTTGTAACAATTCTGTAACGCCTGTTATTTGCGTTCTCAAATCCCATTGGATCCTTTTGTAACAACAAAATGCGCTTTTATTTTTACAAAACGATCCAAGCTTTCATAAATATCCCCGGGATGCAAAGCATCCGCACCCCGGGGAATATATCATTTATGAGTTTTTAACTTACTGACCGTCGATAAGGATGTAGGAACCATCCATTACGAAGCAGAAGTAGAGATCGCCGTCAATGGCAATTCCTGTGTAATTCTGGGTGTATGAAACACCGGCTTCTGTGGTCACATAAGCCTTTACATCGGCTGTGGAACCGTTGTTGGTAACTGCTAACAGCACATGTGCACCATTCATGTCTTCCTTAAAGGAATCCCAGTTCCAAGTGCACTCGGGAGTTACGATACCTTCGTAACCTGCGCCCCATCCGTAGTTATCGGAACGGACAACAGCGTACTCCTTATAGCCCTCTGTGGTATCAGCATGTCCGGTAGGTGTGTTCTGAAGTACAACGTTAAAGTTGTTCCAGTTCTCTGCGCCTGTGGTGTAGTTTGTGAAGCTCTTGTAAACGGTTTCTCCTTCAGCTACGGGGTAGATTGTGGAGAATGCTGTCCAGAAGGGGCTTGAAAGGTCTGTGTTACCAACCTTCTCGGACTCTATGGTCACATAAGCGCCATCCATAACAAGGCAGAAATAAAGGTCACCGTCGATTGCGATTCCGGGATAGTTCTGGTGATATACCTTGCTGCCGTCAGCGGTTGTAACAAGTGCGTTAACATCTGCTGTGGAACCGTTGTTTGTAACTGTAAGAGCTACATAAGCACCGTCCATATCAGCCTTGAAGGAATCCCAGTTCCAGTCACAGTCGGGTGTGCAGATACCTTCGTATCCTGCGCCCCATCCATAGTTATCGGCACGTACTACTGCATATTCCTTGTAGCCTTCTGTGGTGTCTGCATGTCCTGTAGGTGTTGCCTGAAGTACAACGTTGAAGTTGTTCCAGTTCTCAGCACCTGAGGTGTAGTTCTTAAAGAAGATGGTCTTTGACTCGCCTTCGGGTACAGCGTAAATATCTGAGAATGCTGACCAGAAAGGTGAGGTTCTGTCTGTGTTACCTACGGTAACGGTATCGAAGTTGATGTAGGATCCGTCAACTGTGAAGCATGCGTAGAGATCTCCGTCAACTGCGATTCCTTTGTAAGCCTGGTGATATACCACACCGGCAACAGTCTCTGCTGTAAATACAACGTCTGCGCTGTCTGTGTTATTGGTGATGGTAAGGTTGATCTTAGCGCCTTCCATATCTTCCTTGAAGGTATCCCAGTTCCAGTCGCACTCGGTTGTAGCGATTCCCTCGTAACCTGCGCCCCAGCCGTAGTTGTCGGCACGTACAACACCATATTCCTTGTAGCCTTCTGTGGTGTCTGCATGTCCTGTAGGTGTGCTCTGAAGGATACATACGAAGTTGTTCCAGTTTTCAGCACCGTTTGTGTAGTTTGTAAAGGTCTTTGTTACGCTCTTTCCGGCAGGAACTGCGAAGATATCCGAGAATTCTGTCCAGAAAGCGCTGGTTCTGTCTGTAGCACCTACATTGATGCCGCCTGCCTTTGCTGTAAGATCCTTAACGGATACGATCTCAACATAGCTGTCTTTATTTGTAAATGTAAGATTAACTGCCTCTGCGGGATCAACAAATGTTGCGAAGGATACGCTTGCAACATTGACGCCGGGAGTACCGTAAACATCGATGTTATCGCAGCTTAAGGTAATGATGTCATTGTCTCTGGATACTGTGATAACGGGAGAAGCTTCTCTCATTACGTTTGAAAGCCATGTGTTCCAGTTACCCCATGTATAAGTGAAGTAGTTGGTAAGATCCGTATTTCCGTCAACCAGTGTTCCGGTTGCATCGGCATATACGGTTGCAAGCTCATTTCCTGCCTCTGTAGCAAACTTTAAGATGTAGTTGTTCTTAAGGTCTGCACCGTCGGACCAGTTCTTTAATGTGAACTTAAAGGTCTCGCCGTCCTTGATGGGATAAACATCGGAAGTATACTGACCTTCAGTTGCCTTAAGTGTTAAGTCACCTAAAGCTGTGATGTAGCTTTCGCTTGCCTTGGGCTCGATAACTCTTTCAGGCTCTTCAAGCTTAACGTTTCTGTCGCCTACGGATGCGATGGCTGCGATCTCGGAAGCATCAAGAGCACGATCGTAAATATAGAGTTCATCGTAAGCTCCCTTAAATACTGCGTCCCAGTAGTTGATACCAAGTAAGAATTCAAAGGAATCTGCAGGCTGCATTGCGCTCTTTACAACATTTACGGGAACAACTTCGCCGTTTGCGATCTTTGAATATTCCTGTCCGTCAACATAAACCTTTGCGATGTTTAAGTTGCCGTCTGCGGAAACGCTGTTTTCATCAACAACAAGGGCTAAATGCATCCAGTGACCGGTCTGAGGATCGGATCCTGCTGCCTTCCACTCCGCACGGCCTACGCCTGCGCCTTCATTTGACCAGATACCGGGGAATACCTGTAATGATGCGTCATCATCGGATGCAAGCCAGTCAAAGGCTGCCCACTGCTCTGCTCCGATATCCTTGTTACCCTTGATATCGGGACCCCAGATGGTATTGGGCATGAAAAGTGCACTTCTCTGACAATATGTCCAGTAAGCTATGGTATAGGAATTTCCCACACCGTTTACATCCTCAAGGTCATAACCGTATACACCGTCATTGTAAAGGGCTTCACCCTTAACACCGGGGATGTAATTCTTTTCTTTTTCTACAGGTACCATTGTAGCTCCGGCTTCGCAGGTAACCTTTCTGATGGTCTCTTTGTCATCAGCTGCATCAAAAGAATAATAATACTTGAAATCCTGAGGGATCTCTGCGGCTGCTTCCGTTACGGCAGTATCGTTTCCGCTATCGGTGGAAGCAGGTGTCTCTTCTTTCTTACAGCCGGCCAGAACCGTTGTTGCAACCAGTGCGCTGCAAAGAAGAAGACTTACAAGTTTCTTTTTCATATGGAATTTCCTCCTTGTGAGTTTAACCCCCCATCGGGGTATCTTCACCCGGGTCCGAAGACCCGGGAATGTTTCTTTTTACTGTCCGAATGAGCTTGTAACAGCTTCGTACCTGGCGATCTCTTCGTCGGAGAGAACGTCGTAACCTGTAGGTCCGAAGTAGGAAAGCATTGCCTCTGCATGGTAGTAGTTAGCCTGCTCGGTTGCTTCCTCGGCATAGTCTGCGGACTTTGCTGTTCCGTTGTCTACAAGGTCATGGATACCGATCTTGTTAAAGTACTGATCACAGAAGTTCCAGTAACCTGCGATGGAGTACCATCCGTAAGGAACGGGTCTTGTGATGGATGAGAAATAATCATCCCAGTATTTCTTGTGGTCCTCATCTGAAGGGAACAAAGCCTTGTATCTTGCCCATACACCCTCATCAAGAGTCATGGGAACAGGCATGTTGGAATGCTGCAATGCTACACCCGATGCGTTTGTGATGGAATTGTCTTCGTAGATATCCATACGAGCGTTCCATCCGTCTGTACCGATACCCATGAACTTAAGAAGAAGGTATGCTTCATAAGGATGTTCACAGGAGCTTGATACGCCGCCGATGTACATGTTTGCGATGACATTGTGTTCTTTTTCGTCAACTACATTGGGTGTTACATAAGGTACGATATCAAGGCCGTAGGTGTCCTGATAGCCTTCTGTAGCCCAGAGGTTCTGATATGACCAGAAACCTTCGGAGAATACTGCTACGTGACCTGTTGCACCAAACCATGTGCCCCAGTCACCTGACCAGTCTTCCATTGCCTGAGTGTTCTGCTGGGGAGCTACATAACCTGCAAGCTTAAGGTCTGAGAACTGCTGCTCACCGATGGCCCAGTAGGAAAGATCGAAGTCATTTCCGTCGAATCCGAACTCACCCTTGATGGCTCTTTCTGCTGTGGAGCAGGCTGCGATACCGTAAAGGGAGTCAAGTCTGTTGTAGTAACCGAGTCCGTAGTACTTCATACCGGTTCTGTCATCAACGGTAGCGTCCTTGATGAGCTGGATCATCTCGTCCCATGTCCAGTCTGTTCTGGGCATTTCAAGATTCAGCTTCTCGATAACGTTACGATCGATGAATACTGCGCTGGGCTGATACCAGGTAGGAAGTCCCCACCATCTGTCCGTATCAAACTTACCGATACCGTACTCCTTGATGGTAGGCATCATTTTGCCCATATCAGGGTCTTTCTCAACATACTCGGTAATGTCTGCCCAATACTCATTTGCAAGGGCTGTGTCGGAATCGGTTCCCGAGAAAACATCGGGGAAGGTCCCTGCTGCGGCAGCTGCGGAAAGATCCGTACTCATATCGCTGATCTGCTTGCATTCAACGGTAATGTTCGGATATTTCTTCATAAATGCTTCCGCAAGAAGTCCGATGGTGGTCTCATCTTCGTAGTGCCAATAAGTGAGTGTGATCTCATCTGTTGTTGTGCCGTCAGCACCCGCTGCGCCGGAATTGTCACTTCCGCTCTTTGCAGTCTTGGAGCCACCGCAGGCCGTAAGGCTGAGGGTCATGACTGCAGCAAGTATCGCAGCTACAATTTGTTTCTTTTTCATAGATTCCTCCTTATTCTATCTCTACCCATCCCGGGTTAAGATCTTTGTGAGTGTTTAGTGTTATCATTCTCCCGTGATACCTGCACGATCGATACTCTCTACGAACTGCTTCTGAAGGATCAGATACATGATGAGCAAGGGTAAAATGGTAAGTGTGGTGGCTGCCATCCTGACGGATTCGTTAAGGCTCGTTGCCGTGTCGCCGACACTGGCTCTGGTCTCAAAGGATGCGTCGAAATTCTTAAGCTGTACCACCAGGTTCACCCAGTTACTCTTGGTCGCAAGACCCTGCACATACAGTTCCGTAAGGTAAGATTCGTTCCAGTACCATACGAAAGAAAAAAGAACAACCGTTACTATTGCCGGAATTGCGGAAGGGATTGCAATCTTAAAGAATGCCCTGAAATGTCCCGCTCCGTCGATGGCGGCGGCTTCCATCAGAACCTTCGGTATCTGCCTAAAGAACTGATAAAAGATCAGAATGAATATGGGAGCGTTAAGACCGTTTCCGAAAAGCGCCGGAAGTATGAAGGTAAGTAACGTTCCCTGAATACCAACCTTGTTGAACAACACATAGGTGGGTATCATGGTAACCTGACTTGGAAGGATGTATGAGAATATCAAAAGTCCCATCATCAGCTTCTTTCCCTTAAAGTCATATCTTGCAAAGCCATAGCCTATTACCATGTCAATGAACACATTGCATATGGTGGGAAGTCCTGCTATGAGTATTCCCTTTCCGAAGGCCGACCAGAAATTCATGGATTTGGCTGCATCGATGAAGTTCTGCATATACAGGCTTGAAGGAAGCCACTTTACGGAAGTGTCCAGAAGGTCATCCCTGCTCATGAAGCTTGTGCTTATCATATAGAGCATGGGATAGAGATAAACAAATCCGATACATATGAGCAGGGCATATACCACCAGCTGATTGCCCACTCCCTGCTTCTCCCTTGTTCCGAAGATGAAGCGGTGGAGTTTTTCTTTGGTAAAATACTTTTTAATAGTCGCCGTTGCCGTCGTAGGTCTTATATTTGTGGCTTTTCCTTGCTCTTTCGAGTTTGCGGACATTTCTCTCACCCCTCCTTTCTATCCTCTTTACAAGTCTTTCTTCTTTCTTTAAGGCTCTGCGCCTCTTTATTACCATTCGGTCATATACATCCTTCTTGCTGCCAAGGAGTAAGAAGAACAACAACACTATCAGCGTTACGATGACCGCATACATCCAAGCCATGGCTGATGCGTATCCGTATCCCTTCTCTTTGGTTCCCGAAAACATTGCGGATTCGATCATATTGATGAGTTCGTTCTGCTCGTTTCCCGACAAGAAGATGACGGTGTATACCGCGTTAAGTAAAATAAAATTCTTGATCGTAGGAAGCGTTATCTTCCAGAAGCACTCCCATCCCGAACCTCCGTCCATCTTGGCGGCTTCATAAAGTGAAGGATCCACCTTCTGAAGGGCTGAGAGGAATATGAGTATCTGCACTCCCGAGTACCACAGTATCATGATCATGTTGGAGAAAAGCTCTCCGATGGATGTAGCCACCGAGTATGGAAGGAAGCTGTCCATTGCATTTACCACCGCCTGGGTGTTCATTGCAGGAATGCTTGATGCTCCTTCGCTGACCAGCATGTTCATTACCGGGCCGCTCACGATGATAACGGGAAGGAAAAAGATAAGTCTGAAAAAGGCTTTGCACTTTATTTTTCCGTTAAGCATCATGGCGATTATCAGGGCGAACACCACGATGACCGGTACCTCAACTATGGTCTGCCAGATGTAGGTGACCAGCTGCTTGGGGAATTCCGGATTCTCAAGCCAGATCTGGGTGAAATTACCGGTACCTACCCAGATGAATTTGGTCTGAAGGGGCGTGATCCTGATGTTGTACCACATGTAGTAAAAGGACTGTCCCAGGGGGTAGATGAGGAATGCAAGCACCCCGATGATCCAGGGAAGAACAAAGAGATATCCCACTCTTGCTTCTCTTGCTTCCAGGCGCCCCTGCTTGATCTTTGGTTTTTTTAGTTTCTTTTCTTTGCTCATTTACTTATAAACCTCATAGGACATTGATCCGACTGTCACACCGTCGATGGTCGCATCAGAGCTTCCGTAGTTTATTAAGATCTTCACTCCGTTTGTGTAGGTAACGATCCTTAAATCTCCTTCGATCCTGTGATTCTTAATGGTTGCGCCCTTAGTGAGTTCTCCCAGGGCTTTAAGCTCTTCGTTGTACTCAAGGATCGTGCTCTTATAGGACGAATACTCCGAGCTGTAAACATCGCTTGAATTGGTATATATAAGCTCCGAGGAGCTTTCCTTTGTGATGTAAAAAGAAGGGAAGGATCCTGTCTCCACCATCTTTAAGAAGAATTCCTGCTTGTTTGCCTCGAAATTCACATACTCGGCATACACCGGCATGCTGCCCTTCAAAACGATGCTTAAGAAGGGAACGCTCTCATCTTCGTAGATGTAGCTTGAAGTATATAGCGGCATATCAAGGAAGCACTCCGTATTCTTCCAAAGGTACGCAAAGGGCTGCTCCATTACCAGTTTTGTGTTTTCATCAACATATGTGACCGTATCCGCGTAAGAGCTCTGGGTATCATATCTTGTGTAGTTGTTTCCGCTGTAGTTATAGGAAAACAAGGTGTTTGTGATCCCTGCAAGGCAAAGTGAAGATACGCCCTTTTTCGTATAGCTTGATATAAATCTCTTAAGGAGAGTGTCGCTCCTTTGAGGGATCAGATACAGGAAGTTTTCGTACACATCTCTGTAGGTCTTTTCCTCATATCTTCTCTTGTTTATCTTCTTTACCACATTGAAGGTAGCGTTGTTTTCATCGGGATTGATGGTCCTTGCCTCGTTATAGAGATACATCTCGATTCCACGTTTTTGTGCATCCCCAATGAGCTTTGTAAGATCTGCGGTACTGCCGATCTTTGAATCGGCTTTATATCCGGTGATGGGGATATCGTAAAGACCTCCCTGCTGCCAGCCCTTGTATACTGTGAAGATGTCCGTAACGTTCTCTTTTTCCAGATCGTCATATATCTCGTAAATGTCTTCAACGGTGGTCATCACCACTGCTGAGGTTCCAAGGACCCAGGTCTCTCTCTCGGTTCCAAGGAAATCGATCCTTGTTTTATAGGAATCCTCCGAAACCTTCAGATCTTTGCGCTTTAAGAGATATTCCCTGTAGGCATTGGCCATACCGCTGTAATCAGCCTCTTCTCCTGTGAGAAAAATAAACCTTACTCCCAGATCCGAGTGGCTCCGCTCTCCTTCATATACGTGAAGGGAACCGGCGGTGGAATTGTTGCTGGTAGGCTGTGTATAGGTCTTTCTCAATACAAACTTGGCATACGCCCTGTTGTAGTAAACGCTGGCTCCGTTGGGTATGCACTCAATGGAGGCTCTGGCTTCACCCTCTTCCACCACTGCAAGATATGCGATCTCATCATCCGTATGAGCGATACCGAAGACCGGTGCGATGACCTGCTCGGAATCCTGAATGGTGTTATAACGATCGTTTAAGAGGGTCACTACGTTTAATTCGTCAAAGCCCACGTCCGATCCGTAGATCATTCCCGAAAAGCCGCTCTTGAACCTTCCCTCTTTGTCATTTAAATAAATGAGAGCTCCGTTTCCGTCAGGAACAAGAATGTAGCCTTCCTTGGAATCAAGATAGGAGTTACCCATGTAGGGATAGAGGCTTACGGTTCCTATGAAATAGCTGTTTCCGTCTTCCACTATGGACTCATCCGGAACCCTTGCCACCAGTCCCTCGTCTGTTAACGAAACCTCCAAAGTAAGACCGAATCTGTATTTGGTCCAGTAAAGCTTTGCCGAAAAACCGTTGGAATTACAGGTTATCTCTTTCTTGACATCGTCGTTTACGATATCTGCCTGCTGGGTGTCATCGCTTCCGTTGATCATGGTTATGACCACTGCGGAGTTCATGGCTCCGAGCCAGGTGTTGTTGTTCTTGCCGTCGTCATATTCGATGGCACTTGTCATGTAAGCGCCGGTTTCTTTGTTCTCGATGGCAAGAGCCAAAGTTTCTTCGTTTAAATAGAGCCTGTAATCATCGCTTTCGCAAAGGTAGCTGCAGCCGTTTATATCGCTCTGCGCATAGGCCCTTATCTTAAGCTCTCCCAAGGGAGAAATAACTGCTACCAAGACTGCAAGGAGCAGCGCCGTAATGCTTTTTATCGATCTATGAGCCAATACGATACACCACCTCTCCGAATACAGACTCAATGAAGTCAAATACCTGTGACCACAGGACGTAAATTATGAATGCCAGTAAGCAAACGATCAGTATCGTAAATATAGTTAAGAAAATGATCTTGAAGGTTTCCTTTACCGTATAATTGTTGATCTCCCGAACGGATATAAAAACAAGCACCGCTATCCATACCCACATGACTAAGCTTCCGAAGGAAACAAAGAATATCTCGTTGTTGGAAACCGCATGTGAAAGTGCAAATATGAAGGGTGTGAGCACGATGTAAGGTCCGAAGCTGTAGATCAGCGAAGCATATATATGCTTTAGGCGTCCTTCACCGTCATTGATGGTACACATCAGGTAATTACATCCCACAACCAGCAGGAGTGCTATCAGTATCATTCCGATATCCGAGATCACATCATAGCTTCCTTCCTTGACTGTCTTTGTAAGGAAGCCGCAAAAATATCTGTTGATGATATAAAAAACTATTGCTATGGCAAGGAGGATATTTGCACTTAAGGCGGATACCCTTCCTTCCCTTTTGATGCCGTAGCAGCCGTCAATTGGATGACGCATGAAGTAAAAGACATATTTAAGTTCCTTTATAAGCTTTACTTCATTAAGCTTTTTTAGCATCTCTTCAGGCTTCTTTAAGATCCCCTTCTTTTTGTGAAGGACCTTTAACACCTTTATTGCCGTTGCAAGAAGAACGAGTATTATGACCACAGCTGTCAGATGATGCTTAAGCCATACGTTTCTGATCTCCCAGAAGGAATCGGAATAGCCTTCCGTATCCTTTGCAAGCCTTGCATAGTGTAAAGCGCCTTCATAATCCTCTTCCTTGTAAAGAGCCTTACCCATTGCCATGTTTGCGTAGGTAAAGAGATTGTTCATCTTAAGGAGTTCCGACAAAGGTTCCTTACTCTGCTCGTATCGTCCCTTGGAGAAAAGATACAAAGCATTGTGAAGGTAAGCCGTAAATTCCGTGGGTTCGTATACCTGGATCTGAGCCTTGTCCGAATCCAGCACATAGAGCTTGTCATCAGGTCCCACCTGAATGGCTTCAACCTTGGTGGAAAGACCGATCCTCTGCTTGCCGTCATCGGATCCTCCGAACATGAACAGAAGCTCGCCTTCGTTGTTGTACTCGTAAATAAATCCTGTCTGGGTAGCAACAAAAACATTGTCGTGATTACCTGAAGCAACTGCAGCCGGCACTTCGGGATATTCGGATATCTCCATCATGTTGACACCGGCAATGTTAAGCCTCTTTAAGGTGTCCAGCCCCTCTCCTCGGGTAATGGTATATATGACACCCTTTTCGTCAATTGCCATGTTATCCGGAGTTGCGGGTATATTTGACTGCATCTTGGCTCTCTGGGCATCCGTAAGGATCGCTCTCCAGATGATGGTCCAGATATTTGCATTTGTGGCGTTGGTTCCGAAATAACCAAGGAAGGTTCCTCCCTCCACCGGACTTATCTCCACCATACCGTTTGTATTGGATTCGCAGATCACATACATGGTTCCGGCATCGTTTACAACAATCTTTAAAGGCAGGAAATCCAGCGTCTCCCCATACATTGCTTCCTTGGGGCGTCCATACTCGGCTTTAAGCTCGCCTTCTTTGTCAAAAACAAAGATCTTTCCCGCATCACGGTCCGCCACATAAGTAGTGTGATCCTTGGTTACGTAAATACCTCTGGGGCCCTTAAGGATCCCCTCTCCGAAGGTCATCACCGGTTCATTGTCCATGTCAGAAACAACAACACGGGCGTTTCCGCTGTCTAAGATATACAGATATCCGTCATCCAAGAGAGTGAAATCCGTAGGTCCCACCAGGGGTTCTTCACCGATCTTTGTTATTGTCTGATAAGGAAGATAGGCCGTCTGAGTCTCCGTTACGGATCCGTATCCGTCAACGGTATAGGTCTTGTAAGGCGCATCGGCCGAGGCAGAGATGCTTCCGGATACGAGTATCAGCGCCGAGAGCATCAGAGGTATGACGGTTTTGATTGTCTTTTTGAACTTTTTCACGTTAACTATCCTCTCCGATGTTTACTTGATACCCGAATGGGCCATTGTGTTCATAACGTTGTTTTGCAGTATGCAGAACAAAATGAGGTTCGGCAAAAACAAAATGAGCGATGCCGCTGCCGCGATACCCTGACCGGCTACGGTGTTTGTTGTTGTGGTACTGGTCAGTGTATTCATGTAAAAAGCAAGTGTCTTTAAAGAATCATCGTTTATGTAATAATTGGAGGCTTCGATATTGGTCCATACCTGCTGGAATACCAATATCGCCGCGGTGGCGATGGCAGGCTTTGTAAGGGGGATTATGACCTTACGATATATGGTCCACTCACTGGCACCGTCCATGTATGCCGCTTCTATAAGGGAATCCGGCACCTGGTCCACGAACTGCTTGATCAAAAACAAAGCAACGGGAAGGGCCATCAGCGGTAATATCTCCGCCCAGTAGGTATCGATCATTCCAAGTTTGTTTACTACCAGATATCTGGGGATCATTACTGCCACGGATACAAACATGAGCGCTATCTGGTTGATCTGCATCATGGTCTTTGCACCCTTGAAGCGGATCTTTGATAATGCATAGGCCGCCATGGTGGAGAAAAGCAGGGATCCCACCACTACCGTAGCGGTAACGAAAAGGCTGTTAAAAACATATTTGCTAAGAGGTATGCTTCCTGCTCTCGAAGCCTTAACAAGCTTTGAAAAATTATCAAGAGTAGGATGGGTGGTAATGAACTTCGGCGGGAAAGCAAACAACTCTTCCATGGGCTTAAAGGCGTGGAAAATGATGAATACTATGGGAAGTCCGCAAAGCAGTACCATAGGAAGCACCATCAGGATTATCTTTATCTGACCCTTTTCGAACTTGTCAGGGTTCATTCTGTGACCTTTGTAGGCTGCCATTGTTTTTCCTCCCTTCCTTAATCTTTCTCGCCAAAGAGTTTATTTGACGCCGATGAGAATATCTGAACTATCAAAAGCAGTACCACGGAAACCGCTGCCGCATAACCCATCTCGTATCTGATAAAACCGTAGTCCTCGATGTGGTTCACGATGAGCTGTGCCGCATATCCCGGAGTGGGATTTCCAGCAAGGAGCGTTGCGATCATACCGTTCTGGAAAGCTCCCACTATCTGCATTACCGCCGCAAACAGCATCTGAGGCTTCATGCTTGGTATGGTCACATATATCATTTCCTGGAATCTGTTCTTTACGCCGTCTATGGCTGCCGCCTCGTAAAGAGATTCATCGATGTTCAAAAGTCCCGCAAGTATTGATAAGAATCCTACACCCATGCTGCTCCAAAGACCGATGATGATAACGATGGGGAGCAGATAATCCGCATTGGTAAGCCAGATGATGGGCTCGTTGATCACTCCGATATCCATAAGCCAGCTGTTAAGATATCCTGTCTGATCCCCGGTGAACATGATCTTCCAAAGAACGCTCATGGCGACACCGGTGGTCATGCTGGGTGAGTAAAGGATCAGCGCGAATACGGTTCTTGGTCCCTTGGTGAGATTTGCAAGTCCAAAGGCCAGCAGAAATGCCAGCACATATCCGCCCACACCAACGATCAATGCGTATTTAACGGTATTCGGAAGAACAAACTTCATGAACACATCGTCGCCGGTTATTAAGTTGATGTAGTTTAAAAAGCCTACGAAGCTTGGCTTCTGTATAGCATTGAAATTGGTAAAGGAAAGGAATATGGCCATTATTACCGGCGCAAGTATGAATGTCACAAACAAAGCCGCATAGGGAAAAACAAATACATATCCGGCTTTGTTGTTCCTTGATACCTTTCCTACTTTCGTATTTTTTGCCATGGTTTTTATGTGTCCTTCAGTTTATCTGGTAAGAATTTCATGTACGGTTTCAACGGTGGGCACCGTATAGATCCTGATCACGTTGCCGTCACTGTCAATATAGCCGAATTCCTCAAGCTTTCTCTCAGTTTCTCTGGATACGGTCTTTGCCACATCATCGATCCTGGATCGTATGGTCTCTCCGTTTACAACCACATCGTTGTATGCGTTACTGAGTTCACGCTCCATCATGTAGCTTCCGGGAAGTCTGGGAGCCTCTAAGATATAACGGGCCTGCTCCATTATGGTATCCTTGTCGGATGTGGGATAAGGAAGCATTGCAAAGGCCTCAAGGTTGGCTGTGGGCCAGATATATTCGTCACCGTAGAGGATCTGAAGTCTCTGTCCGAATTCCGCCTGGGTCTCGGCTCTCGACCACCATTCCATATATCTCCAGGCTTTTTCTTCTCTTTCATCGTCGGATCTAAACATTACCGAGCTTTCGGCGCCTCCCGACATATATCTTAAGATCTCACCGGTCTCTTCGTCCCTGACTCCCGGTATCAATGCTATGGACCAGGAATTTGCGATCTCAGGGGCCGCATTCAATATCAGGTTGTAGGAGTTAAAGTCCGCGATACCTATGGGAAGGTCCCCGTTTCTGAAATGCTGGTAGAAGTTAGGTACATCCACCGGCAGATCATAGAGTGTAAAGAGTTCCGTAAGCTCCGTAAAGCCCGTTACAGTCTCTTCACTGTCTACGGTGATATCAAGGGCTGTCTCTCCGTAAAGGGAACCACCGTTTTGATAGATCAAAGGTGTTGTTCCGTGGAAGTTTCTCATGGCAAGCATGGGAGCCGTGGGATAGCAGACATTCAGGCCTCTCATCTGAAGATCCGGAAGCATTGCCACCAGTTCGTCAATGGTCTCTGGAACCTCAAGCCCCAGCTTATCGAGTATGTCAGTCCTGTAAAACATTACGTAGAAGTTCATAGTCTCGGGAAGGGAATAAAGTCCGCCTTCAACTACCGAGGGAACCAGTAAGCCTTCGCTGTACCTTCCAAAGACCTCTTTGTAATCATCAAATTTGGTAAGATCCACCAGTGCACCTCGGATGGCAAGGTCGTAGGGGATCGAGTAGTTGATACCCGTTGCTATGTCAGGGGTATCGCCGGAAGCATTTGATAAGATGAGCTTCTGTGCATCCGTCATGATGCAAAGGTCCACCTCTATGCCGGTCTGAGGTGTAAATTCCTCATCGATCATCTTTTGCATGATCTCCACATAGGTCCTGGGTCTGTTAACCCAAACCTGTATATGGGAACCGTCCGTATTGCTTGCGCTGTAGGACTGTCCGAAGAAGGAATGAACAAAACGTATCACGGCGGTTCCTATGGCATTAAAGAATCCTGCCCCGCCCGGAAGATGTGCACCTTCCTGATATATGTATATCCTGTCAATGGATAGATCGTTGTCGTTTATAAGATCCACAAAATTGGCGATCTGGGTGTTGATGGAATTGACGCTTGTGGAAAGCTCGTTAACTCTGTATACCAGTTCGTTGGGTTCATCCGCCAATGACTGAAGCTGATCCGCCGCTATCAGTAAATAGGAAAAAGCAGCAACATCATCGGCATCCTTGGCATTCACATAAACCTTAGCCCGGTCTGCGATATCATATAACTCATCCACCCAGCCCTGAAGCCTTGACTGAAGGTCCGGTATGTATCTTGTAAGCTTCAGGTCTCTGTATTTGTCCCTGTTTGTTCCCGCTACCTTTGTGACCTCCAGGGAAAGATCGCTTATACCGCTCATGATGCGGTCCACGGACTCAAGGGCATATCTTAAGTTGTCCGCATTTATGGTAAGGGAGATCGTATGCTCACCTTTATCCAAATAAACGCTTAATCTGTTGCCTTCACTGTCTGTAAGTGTTGTTTTTCCAAACTTTGAGTTTGAAGGCAGTGCATAGGCTTTAAACTCTGTATTGGGTATCTCTCCGTCGATCCTGAAATCCACGAAAACGGGAAAGTCGTTTTTCTCGGACTGGCGGTAGTTCATGCCTATATAGTAGTAACCCGCATTTTCTGCATTGAATTTGTAGGTAACTCTCTGTCCCGCTTCGTTAAAGGAATCTTCGTCGATTATGTTTAACACCGTCGTCGTTGCGGAAATGGGTGAAAGTGAAGCTTCATATTCACCCACACCGTGGATCGACGAATCGTTTCTTTCATAAAAATTCTCAGCTTCGATGGTGATGAGAGCGCTGCCCTCTGCCTTTTTTGAACCTGTATATTCCTTTATCTCTGTTTTTGCGGATAAAGTGATGTTTCCAAGGAGAACGCTTCCTTCCTGCATCACAAGCTCCAGTTCATGACTGCCGGCTCTCAACTCAAGCAGCAACTCATCCGAGCGGCGATAGCTTGCATCCATCAAAGCCTTGTGTTCCCACCGGATGCTCTTGTCGGGAAGTGATACGATCTCGTTGCCGTATCTGTCGATATCGACCTCACCCGAAACCCAGGTGGTTTCAAATAACATGCTTCTTGTTTCATAGAAAGGATATTCACCGTCGACCTTAAGTCCTATCTCCACCGGCAGGATGGATTCGTCATAGGATAGATAATCGAAGCTCATCACGTATTGTGCGGTGGCGGGTACGTCGACGTTTAATGTGACCACATCCCCGGCCTTTACCGACAAAACATCGTTTGAATAATCGTAATTGTCGGAAGTAAGGAAGCTTTTTGAAGTATCATCCGCGATCTCATCGATCTTTAAAAGTATCGCATCCCCCGAATAAAGCTCTGCGCTGTATCCCGCACTTACGGTGGTGTAGTCGGTGTTTAACCTGTCTATTCCGGAATCCGTTGAGGATAAAGAAAGAGTATCTGCGCTTTCTTCGGTCTCGCTTTCCCGGTCCGCGAATACACTTATGTCCGATACACAGAAGCAGGACATAAGCAATGCGGTTGTAAGTATTACGGATGTGATCTTTTTAATACCCTTTCGAAACATTTGGAAAATCTCCTATTACTTAGTTGTTACTTCAAGATGAAGAACGCTGCTTGCGGGAATGGTGAACTTAATCTTTCCGCCGTCAAAGCTTGCTCCCTTAAAGTCTTCGATCTTTACCTTCTCGGGATCGTCAAAGGTGTTGTGGCTGTGGATCTCGCCGCCAACGATCTCGCCCCGTACGGATGCAATGATCGTATCTGCGATCTCGCCTTCAATGTCAAAGGCTTCGTCGACAGAAAGGTTTGTCATGGTGATGTGGATCTTACCGTCCTTTCCAAGGGATACGGACTCTGTAAGGTTCGGTACCATATTTTCTTTTTCAAGACCCACTTCCTTGGACTCTACGAAGCTGTCAAGAAGCTCTGCGTCCTGGTGATATTTGTACATTTTGAACACATGGTATGTAGGTGTCTTAACCATTCTGGGTCCGTCTGTTAAGATAACGGACTGAAGAACGTTTACAAGCTGTGCGATGTTTGCCATGCGTACTCTGTTGCAGTGCTTGTTGAAGATATTTAAGTTGATACCTGCAACAAGTGCATCCCTGATGGTATTCTGCTGGTACAAAAATCCCGGATTGGTGCCGGGTTCAACATCGAACCAGGTTCCCCACTCATCAACAATGAGGCCGACCTTGTGAGCCTTGTCATACTTGTCCATGATGGCTGTGTGATGATTTATAAGGTCTTCCATATAGAGAGTCTTTTTAAGGGTCTGATACCACATCTTCTCATCAAATTCGGTTGCGGAGCCCTTGTGCTCCCATCCGCCGGGATGAGTGTAGTAATGTAACGAGATACCGTCCATAAAGCCGTGAAGGAAATCGGGAGCCTTAAAGCAGGTGCTCATTACGCCTTCCGTCCAGTTGTAATCATCAACATTGGCGCCGCAGGCGATCTTAAAGATCTGACGGTCGTTTCTGTAATTTCTTACATAGGTCTGATATCTTCTGTAAAGATTTCCGTAATACTCGGGAGTCATGTTTCCGCCGCAGCCCCAGTTCTCATTACCAACTCCGAAGAAGTCCACGTTCCATGCATCCTCATGTCCGTTTTCCTTACGAAGATCCGCCATAGGTGATACGCCTTCAAAGGTCATATATTCAACCCATTCGCTCATTTCCTGAACGGTTCCGCTTCCCACATTTCCGTTTATATAGGTCTTGCAGCCTAACTGTCTGCAAAGCTCCATGAATTCATGGGTACCAAAGCTGTTGTCTTCTACGACTCCGCCCCAGTGGGTATTGATCATCTTCTTACGCTTTTCCTTGGGACCGATGCCGTCCTTCCAGTGATATTCGTCTGCGAAGCATCCGCCGGGCCATCTGAGGACCGGGATCTGCATCTCTTTCAATGCCTCAACCACATCCGTTCTCATTCCGTTGGTATTGGGGATCTCCTTGTTACCTTCTCCCACGTATAAACCTTCATAAATACATCTTCCAAGATGCTCCGAGAAGTGTCCCTGGATCTCCGGATTGATGTGGCCTTTTTTGTTGGCCGGGTTGATGTACAATTTTGCCATTTTCATTCCCTCACTGTGATTTTTGATGTTTGTTTAAGTATCTGCGAAATTTAATCGTTTTCGCTTTCCGAATTTCACTTTATATTTAACTTTTCAGTGAAATAGTTAATCTTTTGGTGAAACTTTACTTACAAAATACTAATTTTCTTTTTCAAAATCAACCCTTAAACACTTTTGTAAACGTAGAAAAAGTGCACGACATTTTGTGCACTTTGCTCATTTTTATTTTTGTATTGACTTTGTTTTTTTTGCACTCTATACTTTTAGTTAACCAAAAAGTTAACCATTTCAGTATTTTGTTATATTAAAACGGTTAGATCATGGGAAGGGGTGTATTTAATGCTTTACTTAAATTCATTGTCAGAAGCCGAGGAGATATTCAAAGCCCTCAGCACACCGATGCGAATACGCATCATGGAACTTATATATGAAAACAATCATATGAGCATGAACGATCTTGCAGAATCCCTGGACCTTACCAACAGTGCCATATCCATGCATGTTGGCAAGCTGGAAGCCGCAGGTCTCGTGACTATCCAGACCACCTCCGGTAAAAGAGGCGTTATGAAGGTCGTACGGCCCCGCTATGAAAGACTGATAGTTGATATGGTTCCGGGAGCGGGAGTCAATGCGAGAAAGTGCTACACCGACGAGATCGCCGTGGGACATTATACCAATATAGATGTTAAACCCACCTGCGGACTCTCCACTTCCGGTAATCTCATAGGTGACCTTGACAATCCCAAGGTATTCTCATACCCCGAACGTTTCAAAGCCGATATCCTCTGGATCGGTTCCGGTTTTGTAACCTACAATCTCCCGAACCGATTAAAGCCCGGACAGTTTCTTACGGAAATACAGGTTTCCTTCGAGATCTCTTCCGAATGCCCCGAGTTTAACGAAGATTACCCCAGCGATATCTATTTTGACATAAACGGCAAGGCCCTGGGCAAGTGGATAAGCCCCGGTGATTTTGGAAAAAGAAGAGGTATGCTCTGCCCCAACTGGTGGCCCGCAGGCTTAAACCAGTACGGACTGTTAAAGACCCTCATCATAAACGGTGCGGGAACCTTTATGGACGGAACCCACAAGCTCTCTTCCACCACCATAAACGACCTTAACATTGATTACAACTCAAGCATCAACTTTACCTTCTCCGTTCCTCAGGACACTGCAAACTGCGGCGGACTTACCATATTCGGAGAATCCTTTGGGGATTATAGCCAGAATATTCAGGTAAAACTCTTTTACGAAGAATCAAACGAACCCGAACAGTCTTGAATTGGGGATATATAAAGGAACCGTCATATTAAACAACCTGCTTAATATGACGGTTCCTTTTTAATAAGCAATTCAAGACTTTGGGCCGCGTTTGCAGCTCAAAATAGTGTTTTATCACTTTACAGTCACTTCAAGATGAAGAACGCTGCTTGCGGGGATCGTGAACTTAATGGATGATCCGTTAACCGTAACAGCATCAAATGCAACTGCCTTAACAACTTCGGGAGCATCGAATGTATTGTGTGCATGGATCTCACCTCCGACGATCTCGCCCTTTACGGAAGCGATAACGGTATCGGCGATCTCACCGTCGATTGCGTAAGCTTCATCGATGGAAAGGTTGGTCATTGTGATATGGATCTTACCGTCCTTGTCAACGGATACGGACTCGGTAAGGTTGGGAACCATGTTATCCTTCTCAAGACCGATCTCCTTAGTCTCAACAAAGCTGTCAAGAAGCTCGTTGTCCTGATGGCACTTGTACATGTTGAATACATGATATGTAGGTGTCTTTACCATTCTGGGACCGTCTGTAAGAATAACGGACTGCAAAACATTTACAAGCTGTGCGATGTTTGCCATGCGGACTCTGTCGCAGTGCTTGTTGAAGATGTTTAAGTTGATACCCGCAACAAGTGCATCCCTGATCGTATTCTGCTGATATAAGAAGCCGGGGTTGGTTCCGGTCTCAACATCATACCAGGTTCCCCACTCGTCAACGATAAGGCCCACAACATGGTCCTTGTCGAATCTGTCCATGATTGCGGCGTGACGGCTGATGAGTTCCTCCATAAAGAGAGTTCTCTTAAGGGTTAAGAACCACTTCTTCTCATCAAATTCGGTAGCGCCTCCCTTTTGCTCCCATTCTCCGGGAACTGTGTAGTGATGGAGGGAGATACCGTCCATAAAGCCGTGAACATGAGGAGGTGTGGGATGCTTAAAGCATGTCTCCATTACCTTCTCGGTCCAGTTGTAATCCGAAGAGTTTGCTCCGCAGCAGATCTTGTAGATGGGCTTGTCGGGCTTGTAGTTTCTAACATAAGTCTGATATCTTCTGTAAAGGTTTCCGTAGTACTCGGGAGTCATGTTTCCGCCGCAGCCCCAGTTCTCGTTACCTACTCCGAAGTAATCAACCGTCCAGGGTTCCTCGTGTCCGTTTGCCTTACGCTGATCGGCCATAGGGGAAACGCCTTCGAATGTCATATACTCAACCCATTCGCTCATTTCCTGAACGGTTCCGCTTCCTACGTTACCGTTGATGTAAGCCTTACATCCAAGCTGTCTGCAAAGCTCCATGAATTCATGGGTTCCGAAACTGTTATCTTCAACAACACCGCCCCAGTGGGTGTTGATCATCTTCTTTCTGGTTTCCTTGGGACCGATACCGTCCTTCCAGTGATATTCATCGGCAAAGCAGCCGCCGGGCCAGCGAAGTACCGGGATCTTCATCTCCTTCAGTGCTTCAACCACGTCGGTTCTCATACCGTTTACATTGGGGATGTCCTTGTTGTTCTCCCCTACATAAAGTCCTTCATAGATACATCTTCCGAGATGCTCTGAAAAATGTCCCTGTAACTCGGGATTGATATGGCCCTTTTTATTGGCCGGATTCACGAAAAATTTAGCCATGTTTCTATAATCCTCTCCTTCATTTAAGTGAAAACCCACTGTAATTTCAAAATACTTGCTTTTAAGCCCTAAATCAAGCCTGAATCGTGCTATTAATTCCCCATTTAAGAAGGTGTCGCACCTTGATGCGACACCTTTTATGTTATCCTCTCCGGATCAGCCCGTGATCTGCTTCTTTGCAGCCTCAAGAGCCTCTATGACTCTGTCGCACCAGGCATCGAATTCAGGATCCTCAACCTGACATTCGGGATGGGACAGAACGTAGTCGATGGTCCTTCTTACACCCCTGTCAAAGGTGATGTTCATGTTAAGTCCCGGCACCGCTCTTTTAAGCTTTGAATTGTCAAAAACAACACTTACCGCCTTATCTCCCAGAAGTGCCCCCGCAAAATCATACTTCGAAACCGCATCCAGGTAAGAAGAAGCAACGTAGTAAGGCTTGAATTCAACTCCCAGGGCATCGGCTATGGATTGGTAGATCTGATTCCATGTCAGCGTCTCGTCATTGGTGATCTGATAAGCCTCGCCGATGGCATGCTTGTTGGCCATAAGACCTATGAAGCCCTTTGCGAAATCCTCGTTAAAGGTCATGTGCCAGAGGCTTGTTCCGTCGCCGTGTACAATTACGGGCTTGCCTTCCAGCATTCTCTTTATGACCTGGAAGCTGCCCTTGTCACCGTGTACTCCCAGAGGCACGTTTCTTTCGTCATAAGTGTGGCTGGGACGGATTATGGTCACGGGGAAGCCTTCCTCAAGATAGAGCTTCATAAGAAGGTCCTCGCACTTTTTCTTGTTACGGGAATACTCCCAGTAGGGATTGGAAAGAGATGTGCCTTCCGTCACCACATAATTGTATGCAGGCTTGTGATATGCGGATGCGGAGCTTATGTACATGAACTGATCCGTTTTGCCCTTAAAGATGCGGTAGTCACGCTCAAGCTGCTTAGGAACAAAGCCGATGAAGTCGCAGACCGTATCGAAATGAAGATCCTTAATAAGATCCTTGACCTTCTCCTCGTCGTTGACATCGCAGGTCAAGACCCTGACCCCTTCGGGAATCTCGGATGCCCTGTTTCCGCGATTTAAAAGATACAGTTCCCATGCGGGATCCCTGGCAAGAGCCCTTGTGATGGCCATGCTGATGGTCCCGGTACCGCCGATGAATAAAGCTTTCATTTTAACCCTCCTTTTGTGAAAAACACCTTCATTTTCAGTTAACCACAGAGAAGGCCCGAATAGTATGAGAATAAGGGGCGAAAATATGAAAAATCTTTTATTGTATGAAACGAGCCGCAGAGTATGTACTCTGCGGCCCGCTCATGGGAGGGTTATTGTGAATATCATAATGATCTTAATGTATTTCTTACAGCGCCGGGACCTTCAAGTTCTTTTCTGAAGATGTCCACGATCTTGTCCGCAAGTCCGCACTCTATAAGATCCACTCCGAAGATCTCTTTCTTTCTGAGAACGGGCTCAAGTATGGATACGCATTCTTCTTTCGAAGGAACGCATCCGAGCTTAAAGTTCTTCATGGTCTTGTCAAGTTCGTCAAGCAAAGGATCGGTGCTTCTTTCAAATACCTCACCCTTATCGTCCACTCCGAGAAGATATCTTAACCAGCCGCCGAGAGCTGCGGGGATCGCGTTAAGCTCGCTTACTTTACCAAGGGCGATGTAGCTCTTTATTGTTTCTCCGAATCTGATACCAACCTTCTGTGATGTATCCGTTGCGATCCTCTGAGGCGCATCTGGCATGAAGGGATTGGGAAGGCGAACCTTTACAACTGTATCGATGAAATCCTTAGGGTTGATAACGCCGGGATCCGTTACAACGGGAAGTCCCTCGACATATCCCACCTTTGTGATGAGATTTACAAGATCCGCATCCTTCATCTCCTCGTATATCCTGGTGTATCCCAGTAAGCATCCGTATACCGCAAGGGATGTGTGAAGAGGATTCAGGCAGGTGGTGACCTTCATTCTCTCAACATTGTTTACCGTATCCCTGTCGGCAAAGATAACTCCGGCCTTTTCAAGGGCGGGGCGGCCGTTGGGGAAATCGTCCTCTATTACAAGGTACTCCGCTTCTTCAGCGTTTACGAAGGGAGCAACATAGGTGCTCTTTGATGTGATGACGGGTTCAAGATCCTCAAGTCCGTCCTTTTTAAGCATTTCTTCAACGGATGCATCGGGCCTTGGTGTGATCTTGTCGATCATGCTCCATGGGAAGGAAACCTTTGAAGGATCCTCGATATATGCCTTAAAGCCTGCATCGGCCTTTCCTGCCTTTACCCAGCCCTTTGCGAATTCGTCGATGGCTGCAAAAAGCTTCTCTCCGTTGTGGGAGCAGTTATCGGTGCTCACCATTGCAATGGGCATTGCACCTGCCTCGTATCTTGCGAAAAGAAGGGATGCCACCTTTCCGATGTAGCTTGCGGGCTTTGCGGGTCCTTCTTCCATATCCTTTGCAACCGCTGCCATATAATCTCCTGCGGGAGTCTTAAGATTGTAGCCCTTCTCGGTAATGGTGAAAGTTGCAAGCTTAAGTGAAGGCTTTTTGAATACGTTCTTTAAATATTCAAACTCTTCCGTTCTTTCGGAATCGAGAATTGCGGAACGGGCGATACTTCCGATGACCTTCTTCTCGATGCTTCCGTTTGCCTTTAATACCGCAAGGATGGAAAGGTCCTCAAACTTTCTGTAGGCCTTTTCAACTATCTCATAGTCAAAGCCTTCCGCAACAACAATACCGGTCTTAAGATCTCCCGATTCAAGAAGAGTCTGGGCGAGAGCCGCATGATAGGCTCTGAAGATATTGCCTGCGCCGAAGTGAACCCATTCGGGATTTGCTTCGGTTTCTTTTTTCATTGCGTCCGTATCAAACTTCGGAAGCATGTAACCCTTTGCTTCCCAGACGGCTTTATCCTTTATTCCCAAAGAATTAAGTTTCATACTGTCTTCCCTCCGAGTTATGCGTTTCTTTTTGCATTCTTTTCGATGGCTTCCCAGAGACCGTTGATGTAAGCGGCTCCGAGAGCTCTGTCGTAAAGTCCGTAGCCGGGCATTGCCTGCTCGCCCCAGATCATACGGCCGTGGTCCGGTCTGATGGGACCTGAAAAACCGGTCTCATAAAGGGCACGAACGATCTCGTACATATCGAAGGATCCGTCGCTTGAAAGGTGAGCGGCCTCTTCGAAATTGGTGGGTGAGATGAACTTAAGGTTTCTTACGTGAGCAAAATGGATCCTTCCCTCAAGGGCTCTGATCATATGAGGAAGATCGTTATCCAGGCTTGTTCCGTAGGAACCGGAGCAGAAGGTAACTCCGTTGTGAACATCGTCAACGGCCTTCATCATCTTTAAGATGTTGGGCTCGTTGTTGATGATCCTGGGAAGTCCGAATACGCTCCATGCGGGATCGTCGGGATGGATCGCCATCTTGATGTCATATTTGTTACATACGGGCATGATCGCCTTTAAGAAATAAACGAGGTTGTCAAATAACTTCTTCTCGTCAACATCCGAATATCTGTCGAAAAGTTCCTTAACATGAGCAAGTCTTTCAGGCTCCCAGCCGGGCATTACGGTGCCGTTCATCTCGCCTCTGATGGTTGAGAACATCTCCTCGGGATTGATGGCATCGATGGCTTCCTGGGTATAGGCAAGAACAGTGGAACCGTCGGGTCTCTTCCTTGCAAGCTCGGATCTGGTCCAGTCAAATACGGGCATGAAATTGTAACATACCATGTGGATGTCTTCTTTTCCCAGATTCTCAAGAGTCTTTATGTAATTTTCGATATGCTCGTCCCTGTTTCCGTCGCCGACCTTGATATCGTCGGATACGTTTACGGATTCGATACCGGAGATGTGCATCTCTTCTTTTTCAACCGAAGCCTTTAAAGCCTTTATCTCCTCCTGTGTCCAGAGTTCTCCGGCCTGCTTGTTGTAAAGAGTGGTGATAACGCCCCTGACACCGGGGATCTGTCTGATCTGCCAGAGTTTAACGGTATCGTATGCTTCTCCGTACCAGCGCAATGTCATTTCCATATGGTTTTCGTCCTTTCGTATATAAGAATAAAAAGTGTTTTTTGTTTTACGCTTTCATTTTGTCCTTTAGGGATAAAAAACTCAATTGCAAAAAGAATTGCCAACATTGCAAAAATGGCATAAATGGATTATCCTTGAAATATGAGAAAAGAATTAAGAAGCAATTTCACCGACAGACAGACAATGCTCGGAGACCCCTTCGAGCTTTATTATTACAGCGATCCCAGGCTTAAAGAGGTGAGCCAGCATTCCCACGATCATTTCGAATTATATCTTTTTCTTGAAGGGGATGTGGAGATGCAGATAGGCTCCGCCTGCAGGCTCTTAAATCCCGGAGATGTGATCATTCTTCCTCCCGGGATCTTTCACCATGCCTTTTCCTGCGGAGAAGAAAAGCCCTACAGGAGGTTTGTTCTCTGGCTCGGAAACGAGCTTCTTGATGAACTTTTCAAAGAGTCCGATTCATATCGCTATCTCTTCGACAGAAGCCTTGAAGGCCACTACTATCACCATCTGGAAACAGGTCACTTTCAGGAGATACAGACAAAGGCCATAACGGTACTTGAGGAGCTTCATTCCGATCATTTCGGGAAGGAAACCTTTTTAAAGCTGTATTTAAGCGATCTTATACTCTCTCTTACAAGATACAGCTATGAAAGCGAGCAGCTGATGCTTTCTTCTTCCGACGGTACCTTCCATGAGCTTTTGTCCTATATCGATGCCCACCTTTCGGAGGAACTGACTCTGGATGGCATCGCCGCTCATTTTTATGTCAGCAAATCCCATATCATACATCTTTTCAAGGCCGAAATGGGCCTGTCCCTTCATCAGTATGTAATAAAAAAACGTCTCGGCAAATGCCGGGACGCCATCATCAGCGGCCGCAGCATAAGCGAGACGTTTCTTTCATACGGTTTTAACGATTACTCCAATTTCTTTAAAGCCTTTAAAAAGGAGTTCGGAATCTCACCCCGGGAATACCGGGATATGCATCTTCCCGTTACCCGTCGCCAGTTTATTCTGCCTTCTTAGCCTTTTTAGCCTCAAGAGCCTTGTCCGAAGGCCTTACAAGGAACAGAGAAAGAAGAAGTGCAACGATGTAAAGAGCGATGGTTACATACAAAACGGTCTGATATCCAACGGGATTGATCTTGATCCCGTCATGCTCGATCCACTCACCGAAGTGATTTACGATCCATGCAGCCATCTGGTTTCCGGTAAGTCCGGCAAATGCCCATGCGGAAAGTGTAAGTCCGTGGATAGCGGAGATGTTGCTCATTCCGTAGTGGTCTGCAAGAAGGTTGGGAACGTTTGAGAATCCGCCGCCGTATCCTGCATTTACCATGAAGATGAGTGCAAGAACAAGGATCACGAGAACCGTGTTTCCTTCTCCGTTAAGGATACCCTTTGTAAGGATAACAAGTGCGGTAAGCACGATGGAAATAACAAAGATCATCTTGTAAACGGTGTTACGATCCTTCATTCCGTCAGCAACTGCGGAGAAACCGAGACGTCCGCCCGCATTGAAGATAGCGGAAATCGTAGAGATGATACCTACAACAGCGGCAAGTCCGATACACTTAACGATCATCTTCTCCTGGGAGATGAGTGCAAGACCGCAGGTGATGTTTAAGTAGAACATAAGCCAGATACCGATATAGTTACCGAGGGGCTTTGTCTTGATGACTTCAAACATGTTGGGTCCCTTTTCTGCGCCGGTGGGCTCATGCCATCCTGCGGGCTTCTTAAGAAGAAGGTGACCGACAAACATCATTACGAAGTATACAACCGCAAGAACAAGGAACATCTTCCATACACCGTCACCAACCTCGTTTACGGAGTTCTTTGAAAGACCTGTAAGCATGGAGGTCATGATGGGGGAAGCGATAGCCTTTGCGGCACCGAAACCTGCAACAGCAAGACCGGTTGCAAGGCCCTTGTGATCGGAGAACCAGAGCATAAGAGTCTTAACAGGAGAAAGATAACCCGTACCGAGACCAACACCCATGATGAATCCGTAGCATACATAGATACCGATCAGCGCAAGAACGCTGTGCTGATGATTTCCGCCGTACCAGATGAAGAAACCGGTACCTGCCATACCAACCGAGAAACAGATGGTGGCAATGAGCGAAGATTTGTGAATGTCCTTCTCAACAATACCGCCAAGGAAAGCAGCGGACATGCCGAGGAAGAAGATTGCGAAGCTGAAAGCCCATTCCGTGGCACCCTTGCTCCATCCGATGTAGTCGGCGATCTCCTGGCTGAAGATAGACCAGCAGTAAACAGTACCGATACTCATGTGGAGAAGTAATGCGGGGATAGCTCCGCGGAGCCATTTGTTTTCTGACATAATATCTTTACCTCTCTTTATAATGATTGAAAATATCAAACGCCGTACCCATGCACGGCAAAAACCTTATGTATTTTATCATCATGCATTGTCAAAATCAAGCAATCCACGGCTTTTTTGCAAAAAGAAAAGGCATCCGGAAAAACCGGATGCCCGTAAGTCTTTATCAGCCCTGAAGTCCGTTTGACTGCCTTATCATATCCTCAACAACGATATCGTATATCTCTCCCACCGTGTTGCAATATTCAAGAACCTTCCAGGGTTCGTTTGTATGGAAATGGATCTTTATAAGATCCTCATCTCCTGCAGCTATAAGGCTGTTTCCTTCGAAATTCTCGGTAATGTAATCTGCGATCTCATCCTCGTCAAGATCCTTGTCGCGTCTGTCGATAAGAAGCTGTGTGTCATATCTGTAGGCGAACTGATCGTCTTCGGGATCTACTGAATTAAAACCCATTCTGTGTACCTCCTTTTTTGCATTCGGCGGACGGTCTGCCCGCACAACAAGGTTATTGTAACCATTTGTGACGGTTTTCGCAACCCCGCAGGATCAATTGCGGACGCAATCCCTTAAAGTACAGTATAAATGATCCCCTTCCATATATGTGTCAAAGGTTCCGGTAACGCAGATATCATCGCCTTCGCTCGGATACTCATATCCGTCGGATAAAATGAACTCGATACCCGTGGAACAGCAAGCCGTAGCGTCCTTGACAATGCATGCGTGATACTCATTCCCCGTGGATTCGTCGAAAAGATATGTGTAAAGTCCTTCCATCTTAATGACCTTACCCACATAGTCTTCGGGATAGTACATCATGTTGTAAACTTCCGAATAGACCATGGTCTGGGAAAGTGTTGTCAGATCCACATCGATACCCTCGGTATCTTCCGCCTCGGTTTCCGGCGTTTCTTCAGGTTCTTCAGAAACAACTTCAGGCTCTTTTTCTTCTTCCACGGAAGGTGCGGGAGCGGGAGCCGGTTCCTCTTCTTTTTCCGAAACCGACGTTTCCTGAGCCTTGGCCGCTGCCAGAAGATCGTTGACGTCGGTAACGCTTGAGTAATCCCTGGAAGTATCAGATGTTTTTTCGCCGCAGGCGGCGACTGTGAATATCAATAAAACACATAATGCGATCTTTACGACTTTTTTCATTTTCTTCCTCCCGTAACAAGTCCCGGTACGCAGCATAAAAAGAAAGCGACTACGTCAACGGCGACGATGGTGGACCCCACGGGTGTGCCCGCTAGGATCGAGATGAGAATTCCGAGAACCGAGCAAACCACCGACAAAACGGCGGCGCATACAGTAACGCCCTTAAAGCTGTCAAAAAGCCTCATTGCCGAAAGGGCAGGAAAAATAACAAGTGCGGAAATAAGTAAGGATCCCACGAGATTCATGGCAAGGACTATTATCACCGCGATTATCACCGCGATAAGAAGGTTATAGAAGGATACATTCGTTCCCGTTGCCCTTGCGAAGGTCTCGTCAAAGGTGACCAGAAAGATCCTGTTATAGAAAAGAACAAAGGTTACGATCACCAGCACCGACAGAGCGATGCAAAGATAAACGTCGATCCTTTTGAGCGTGAGTATCGAAGTTGAACCGAAAAGGGTGCTGCAGACATCTCCCGAAAGATTTGAAGATGATGCAAAAATGTTCATTATCAGATATCCGAAGCCAAGGGCTCCCACGGAGATCATGGCAAGAGCCGCATCTCCTTTGACTTTGGCATTATGTCCCATCCCAAGTAAAAAGATGGCCGAAACAATGGTTATGGGAAGGATCAGATACATCCTGTTGGTAAAGTTAAGTACCGCAGCCACTGCCATTGCTCCGAAAGCAACATGGGAAAGTCCGTCGCCGATGAAGGAAAAACGCTTAAGGACCAGCGTCACTCCAAGCAGCGATGAACACAGTGCTATAAGCACTCCGACGATGAGTGCGTAACGTACAAAGGGATATGCAAGATATGCTCTGATGGTTTCAAAAATTCCGCTCATTTTCCGTAAGGCTCCTTATCATCCCCGATGATCAAATAAAGTGCCCCGGAAGAACCGGGGCACATGAAATTACTTAAGTGCCTCGGTAAGTACAGCGAGGTTGTTTTCCATTATTGAAAGATATGTGACTCCCGCTTCGATGTCCTTGTTTGTTACGGACTGCATGGAGTCAAGTGAAAGGATCTTCTGATCCTTGGATGCAGTGTTTAAAACGATGGTTTCCGCAATGCTCTTGTCCGCCCCTTCGATGGTCATGACATTCTTAAGGCCGAGTTCGTCAACCTTGTTTGCAAGGAAGGTGATGGTCTCAAAACTTGCTTCGGTCTCTGCAGAGCAGCCTACGAATGCTGCATAGTAGGAAAGACCGTAATCATCAGTAAGATATCTGAAGGGGAAACGGTCACCGAAAAGAAGGGTGTCTGCGGTTCCGGCAGACACAGCTGATGCATAGTCGGAATCAAGCGCCTTCAGCTTATCCTCATAGGCCTTTGCATTGTCGGCATAAACGGATGCGTTGTCGGCGTCGATGGCCTGAAGGGAAACGGAAATGCTGTCAACGAGTTTTACGGCATTTTTAAGGGAAAGCCATACATGCTCGTCGTACTCCACTTCTTCCTCTTCTCCCTCTTCGCCTTCTTCCTCTTCTTCGCCCTGCATTCCCTCAACAAGTTCTTCTTCCTTGACGGAATCGCCGAGAGCCTCCATTAAGTTGATGACTGCCATATCTTTGTTGTTGGCGGTTTCAAGGACATCGTCCACCCATTCGTCGGACTCGCCGCCTACATAGATGAACATATCGCAGGTGGAGATCTTTAAGATATCCTCTGCGGTGGGCTGATAGCTGTGAAGGTCAACGCCGTTGTCAAGAAGAAGGGTTACCTCCGCACCCGCCGGATTGTCGCCAAGGACATTCTTAACCCAGTCGTACTCGGGAAATACAGTGGTTACGATGGAAAGCTTATTGTTCTCACCGGCCTTTTCACCCTGCTTTGAACCGCAGGATGCAAGAACACAGACCGCCATTGCGGCTGCGATAAATATCGATATAAATTTTTTCATGATATGAATTTTCCTCCGAAAATGAATTGATATAAAAAGTCCGTGATCCCGGGCTCTCAATCATTCATCCGAACCTTGAAGGATACCGGGGTCTTATGTGCAAAATCCGCGGTAAAGACAGTAATCGTGCTTACAACAGAATAGAAAGCAGCAACAAAAACGATACATGCCAATGCACCGTCAGCCAGAGTCTTTAAGGTATTCCGACACTGTTTGATGCTGTCGCAGACCGGACACTCCTCCTCGCAGCAGTTATGATGAACCTCCGTTGCGATGAAGAATGAGGAACCGAAAAGTGCAAACATTATGAAAATGCCGAGTATGACAGCCAGAATGCGTCTGTCTTTGTTCTTCATACTCATATTGCGGTCCCTCCTTCCGATCATTCTCAAAACATCACATATTTTATGCGCTTCTTTCCCATATGTCAAATCTGATATTCCGCCGATAAAAAGACCGGCACCTTTCGGCACCGGTCCGGTAACTCCCCCTCTTTATATTAAGCTCTGTTGTATTTTTCTTCTTCGGGCATTTCCTTGAACCTTCTTTCGATCTCTCTGATCTCGTCCTCCGCCGCAAGGAAGGCTTCAACAACTTCGGGATCGAAGTGAGAGCCCGCATCCTTTTTGATGATGCCCTGAGCCGCGTCAAAGGGCATTGCATCCTTGTAGCATCTTCTTGAAACCAGTGCATCGAATACATCGGCAACCGCCATTACCCTTGCACAAAGAGGAATGTCCTCTCCCGCAAGGCCGCTGGGATAGCCTTTGCCGTTCCACTTCTCGTGGTGGTACATGGCAAGGAGCTTAGCCTCTTTAAGATAACCCGAATCGGGGATCTGCTTGATAACCCCGTCGATAACATCCTGTCCGCAGGTGGTATGAGTCTTCATGATCTCATACTCGTCATCGTCAAGCTTACCGGGCTTTAAGAGCACCGCATCGGGAACAGAGATCTTACCGATATCGTGGAGAGGCGCAGCCATGACCACGTTGTTTATGTACTCATCGGAAAGCAGTTCCGTATGCATGCCCATTTCTTTCATCTTTTTAAGGATGGTCTCAACATAGGCCGCTGTCTTTCTTATGTGCTGACCTGTATTCTCGTCTCTGTTTTCCACCATGTCCGCCAGACACATGATAAGGGATCTGTGCATCTGAGTTATGGTCTGTTGTTTTTCCGTATTGGCATGCATGTACCTTACGGAATCTTCCGTCATCTTAAGGAATGCATGATAGAGGTTTTCAACCTCGTCACCGGTATGTATGTCAAGCTTTCCGATCTGATCTACGTTTTCATCAAGAGCATCTTCGCTGTTGTAGGCGAATTCGCTGGTCCTCATGGTCATGGCATTGATGGGGTAGATGATGGAATAATCTACAAACCATATAACCACCGCAACGATGATGATAACGAATCCAAGGAAGAGGAAGATCATCTGTGTAAAAAAACTGATCTCACTTCTTAGAAGGATCGACATTTCGATATCCGTTCCTACATAGCATGTGCATTTTCCCGCATCGTCATAGACGGGAACATATGCAGTAAGAAGCCAACCGTAGGAATCGTTGGATATGATCGCCGGGATTGCTTCACCGGCTCTCAGCGCGGGAAGATAACTGTCAAAGGAAGGGTCGAAGGGGATCAGTGTTCCCGGCTCCTCTCCCACCAGATCCTCCGTAGATATGTCAAATACAACTCTGCAGCCTTCTTCTTCTATCTTGTATACGTAAACGTATCGGACATCCTCCGTGGACTCATAGATGAGCTTCAGTCGTTCATAGGTCTTTCGATAATCCTCCGATCCTCTGCCCTTCTCAATAAACTCATCCACTTTATCGCCGTCTATGTAGTGAGCCGCCGCATTCGAAGTCACAAAAGCACGGCTTTCATATTCATCGATTATCGAATTCTTGTAAAGAACAAAGGAAATGATGGTCGAAACCACCGCAAGGATGGTCAGTGCCACGATAAGGATGACCATGATCTTCGACCTTAAGAAAATGGAACGGCACTTGATCTTCTTGGTACGCTTGATCTCATCCGGAGTAAGAGGTGTCTGTACCCATCCCGCAAATTTCACCTCCGAACTTAATTTCGAAGGGAAAAGCTTAAGTCCGATAAGAACAAGCAGCACCGAAACCGTCTTGTCCAGAAGATCCCAGCAAAGGTCAGTGAAATAGCCCTGCGTGGGAAATCCCGTCATGATCCAGGGAAGGATTCCGCCGATACCTCCGCCGATGGCAGTCATAACAAGAATAAACGGTACTATCATTACCGGTTTCTTAAGCCATTTCTTATCGGAAAGGAAAGCCGCCGCAACGGCGATGAGAACATTCAGCACGCCATAATAGACGCATGTGATGTCGACGGCTCCGCGACAGAAATTTGTCACGAACCCGACAAGGATACCCGGCAGATAACCGCCGAGCGCGGAAGCCATTATGGTTCCAACCGTGTCAAGCCAAAGCACGATACCCGTGGATTCCCTGACAAAGGATGCAACCCATGCAAGCAATAGATTGATCACTAAACATACAATACACAATAAAAAGGCATAAAGAACATTCTGCCTAAGCGAGTAACGATATTCTTCTTTGTTTTCCATAATGCACCCCTTATAAAAACAAAACCTATCGATACCCACATACCCATGTACATTCCAAATGAACCGCCCCACGGTCCATCCGGACTTCCGGCCATTCTCAAACCGTCATCCGCCCCCTTTTTATACCTGCAAGTATAATGCGGATAATTAATTGTAACACCTGAACACTCATTTGAAAACTGTCTGTTTTCAGTTTTTTTATAATATTTTCAATATTTTTGCAAAAAAAGGAACAATCCCCCAAAAAGCCCGAATAACCCGCAATGACCATTATTGAACAAGTACCCCGCAATTAATATATCCCGGTCTCTGAAAGATTGAAGAAAGGCCGCTCCTATGGTAAAATATAGGCATTATTCGGGCCTTCGGCCCAGTACAGGAGGGTTACAAAAATGGCAATGATGGAAAGACCGGAAGTTAAGGTTATTCCGGGGGGCAAATGCTGGGAACACAAGTATGAAAATTTCTTTCTAAAGACATATGTTCCTGACACAAACATTGACGGACAGGTAAACAATTATACCTTCCGCGCACCTCTTCTTCTTGTTTTTGAGGAGGAACAAAGATCCATGGAGGATGCGGTCGCTTTCGCCGAAAAGACGGGGCTTGCCGCCATCGCTTCAGGAAACGATGCAAGCGTTTTATTTGTCTATCCCACATGCGAAGGCGGATGGGACAAGGCAACGGTTGAGCTTTACAAGGAGCTCATCGCAGAAACAAAGATGATCCCCGATTACGAGGACGGTATCGTTTCCAATTTTGATTTCTTTTCACAGACCTTTAAGGGTTACTTCATCCGCGGAGCAATCTTCAGAGCGGATATCTACAGTTTCGGCAAGTCCGCGGATTACTGCGCACGCACTCTTCTTAAGAAGATCGACGGCGAATATCTCTGGGGTCCCGGCGAGATCACTCCCGCCATGGTTTCCATGGAAGGCTTAAGTGTTGTTCCTTCTGTAGAAAGGAAGGACATTGCGGTATTAAGCGTAGGTAACAGCGCCGAGATCAACAAGGCATTTGAGGGCTGCGAGAATCTTCTTATTAAGGAAACGGCAGAATACGAGAAGGATTTCAAGGCATTTGTAAGAAAGTTCAAGATGTGGTGCGGCGTGGTTGAGATCGAGCCCGATTTCGAAGCACTTAACATGACCGAGGAGGCAGGCTTCACAGAGGTCAAGACCTCTCCAGCAAACAGAAAGTACAAAGATCAGCCCACTCACAAGGTTGGTTACTTCGCATATTACAACAACGATCTTCCCGCAAAGGGACCCATGCCCCTTGTTATGGGCTTCCACGGCGGCGGAGATTCTTCCATGTTCTTAACCTTCGTTTCAGGCTGGTGGGAGATCTGTCACAGATATGATTTCTTATATGTTTCAATCGAGAATCATATGGACGTTCCCGCGGCAGAGGCGGTTCAGGTCATTGAAGACCTTAAGAAGAAGTACAATATCGACGAAAAGCGCATTTACGCTACGGGCTTCTCCATGGGAAGCGGAAAGACCTGGGATATGTTCCATGAGTTTCCGGATATCTTTGCGGGGCTTATGCCTGCCAGCGCACTCTTCCCCGTTAAGGACAATCACTTCGGATTATCTCTCGGTGATCCCCGCCTTAACATGACCGTAAGCGTTCCCATGTTCTACTCAGGCGGTGAGCTTTCACATCTTGTGGAGCTTCCCAAGCAGGGCGAAAGCGGTCTTGAACGTATACAGTATCTTGCAAAGGTCAACAAGCTGGTCAAAAACTTCGAGGATGTGAAGTTTGAGGACAAGGATTCCTGGGAGAATCCCATCTACGGAATCTACGGCGATGAGGTCGTTAAGGTGGAAGACGAGACCCGCGGAAGCACTCTTACCATCAACTACTTTAAGAGTGAAGACGGCGTAACAAGAACCGCCCTTGCAAGCATCAGCGGTCAGGTGCATGAATGCAGACATCATACCAATGAAAATGCATGGAAGTTCATTTCACAGTTCACACTTGACAATAAATAATAAAAACGGGAGGATGCCTTTCGCATCCTCCCTTCCTTTTACTTGTAATCGTTCTCCCAAAGGAGTTTTCCGTCTTTGTCATAGATCCTTTCATATTCAAGATCTTCCACATCACACTGAATGTCGTCATAGATCATGACGGTCTTATCTTCGATGGTTAAGCCGCTTTTTGTTTTTATGTTCAAAAGGAATACCAGGTTTGACTTGACTGTCATGCCCTTCTCGATATCAATGTTTTCGCGGCTTATGGCCTGAGCCGTTATATCCATTGTTTTGGTCTCTTTGCCGTCCACAAGGTATGTTATCGTTACGGATTCCACATCTTCGGGTCTGTCAAAGTTAAGATTGTAATATCCGCTGTATTTTGCCTTGCCCAGAGACATCTCGGAATTGAAGGTGCAGTTGAATAAAGGCATGGGGATCACATCCCAGAATACCTCTTCGGGAAAATCCGAAGCTTCGGCCTTTGTAATGCCGTTTTGGGTAACGGTAAGCTTGGGCTCGCGGTAATGTCCGAAGGTGTCAACATAAAACTCTGCTACGAATTTGCCCGTTTCCTTCTTTTCGAAAGGTATCTTCTCATCGTTAAGGATCAGAGCAACCTCCGTATCATCGGTGTATTCGTTTAGCATTACTTCATACATTATCTTCGTCTTCTTACTGTCCATGTCGGTATCCAGCACCTCAAATCCGGTGTAAGACGTAAGACTTAAACTTGAATCGATGGTGTTTTTCAGATCCTCCACGGTATATGTCAGTTCAAAGATATTCTGCTGCATCTTTTCGATCTGCTGCCTCTGGGATCTGATAAGGCCCGCATTGGTACTGATATTGATCAGAATGATCACGGTAAATGCCATCAGAATGATCTTGTAAGTAGCTCCCGTCACATTTGAGGGCTCGGGAAGTTTTGTATGGGTATCATGGATCTCACCCTTTGTTATCTTATCAAGTCTTCTGTTATAAAGAACAAAACTTATTATGATTATCGCAATTGCCAAAACCGGAATCGCGATCAGTATTCCTGCAACACTCATTGTTTTTCCTCCTTTTATCATATATTGAAAAATCTGCGAAAATCGTTATAGTAGCTTCTTGTTACATCTAGCAACGTGCCGTCCGACATGGTAAGTATGAATTTCATCGACAGGGACGGACGTATCTTTTTTACATGTTTTCTTGAGATGATCACCGATTTGCTGATACGCAGGAACTCTTTCCGGTCCAGTACCGATTCCAATTGGTACATTCGATCCGAAGAATAAAAAGTCCCGTCAGCCGTATGGATCTCGATATCCTTTCCGAAGGCCTCTATGAAGATTATCTCTTCCGCAGAAAGGTTCATTCGTTCCCTGTCGTCGTCACGAACAGAAACGAAGGATGATCCGTTATTGCTTTCGATGATGGTAAGCCCTGCATCTTCACCGGTTTCGATGCCGTGGCTTTCAAGGAATTCTTGTATCTCGGTTTTCTTGTCTCCCGAGACGTTTATTCGGAATTTCATTCTCCTACCTCCCTTTCGAAACTCATTATATCAAAGGATATGCCCATGAAAAGGCTTTTGGCACAAGATGCATTGATCAACGGCACAAGTTGCAGGAAAACTCCTCTTCTGCCCGTCTTTTGACGGGTATCGTGGCATTTTTTTCGTAAGAAACACATCACCGACGGTGATACATCTGCCTTGATAGATTGTGCTATAATGCACCATGAGAAGTGGCCCTTGGGGCATAGAATTGTGAGGAATGTAAATATGAAAAGAATACACAAAGTTATCTCTGTTTTTGCTTTATCCGCATCTTTACTGTTAACCTGCGCAGGATGCGGATCCTGGGATGAATATGACGACCCCGCAGTAAAGGATCAGCCTTCGGTTCAGCAGGATTCCTTTGTTGAAGAAGATGACCCCACGATCATTGAAGGGGAAGTTGAGGGTTACACGGATTTTGAATACAAGCCGGTCTTCGATTTCAAAGGCACCGGCAATTTCACCGACATTGACGAAAGCATATGGGCGGAATCCCCCCATGATCCGAAGAGTTTTGTGGGAAAATGGTATGAAGACGGTTTTTCTAACGGATATTGTCTTGAGATGTATGGCGATGGCACATGGCAGATAATAGGCGGAAATGTTGTCAGAGGTTATTATACTGTATGGAGTAACGGGACCATCAACTTAGATGAAGCAAACTATGGCATTTCATTCGCTCAGGTTGATGCTTACAGCGACAGTGACGGAAGTCTGATAATGAACCTTACGATCTATCCCGACGGTATGGTTCAGTTAAGATCTTCCGAATCACCCGTGGTCTTTAAGCGTTCCGACAGTTCCGTTTATTGTGACGATCTGGACGGATTCTATGCGGAAAAATACCCCTTTATGAAGCTGGCCGGAACATGGTATCCCCTTGAGGAAGATAATGCAATGAACTATTTTGAGATCCAGGGCTCAGGTCACTGGGGCGAGGAACAGGGCGGAGGCGGAATGCTGGAGGTCGGTATTCTTGAAGTCCTGGATGTCACCAAATACAGATCCACCGGGGCAAATGGCGGAAATGAATATATCTTCGAATATCCCGGTGACGGCTATCTTTATATCAACGGCTATCAATACGAAAACCGCGCAGGCGAGGACCTGAGATATCAGTACATCGTAGATACCTGGCACTATTATGATGTGGAATCCGACGAATACCTTGATATAGGCTATGAATTCTTTGATGACCGCACCTTCCAATCCTTGTCCGGCAATTCCACCGAGGAGCACGGCACCTACTTCTACGTAGGCAACAACCTTCTTCTCTATGATGATGAAGGAAATCAGCTCCATCGCTACTACCAGGACATTTTCTATGCGAGACGTAAACACATCCTCGATGAAAACAACGAAACCCTCTATGGTGAAGGCCCCGACATAGACTGGGAGGAATTCATGGACGAAGTGAATGAGGATTATGGAGAATAATTAATAAAACAAACGGCGCCTGCTATCCCAAAAAAAGATAACAAGCGCCATTTTCTTTTTATTTTGCTAACAAAGCCCTCACTTCTTTACATGCGGTTATGGGTTCTCCTGCGGCGATGCGTTCTTCCACAATGTCGCGGACCTTGGCGCTCCAGTCATCGGTCTTTTGAAGGTCTTCACAGTAGAGCTTGAGGATGCGATCGCCCTCGGCAAGGGCGGCGTCATATTGAGCCTTGGACAGTTCGCCGGAGTTGAAGGCTGCGTCAAGTTCATCGCGGTCGTCGATCTTGATGTCGCCTTCGGGGGTGAAGATGACGTCGAGGTATTTGTCGATATAGACCAGAATGCCGCATTCATCGTACTCTATTCCTTCAATTACATCTATGTACCAGATTGAGGATTGGTACTTCTCATTTACCCATACAGGGTAGTTTTTCCTTTCGGGATCATGAGTGCCGTCAGGGAAATAGCGGACGGTGATCACATGCTGCTCATTGTCGGGAACAAGCATTAACCAGTTCATACCCGAGCCTGTCACCTGGATACGGCCTGCCTTGGGTGTTTCCCAGTAGTTTTCTTCTCCGTCCGTTAAGCGGATCAAAGCCGCCGTTCCATGAAATAACTCATCATCTATACGCATCTGATAATAGGGATAATACTGAAATCCCCACATATCGTAGTTTAATCTGTCATGTTTCATATGCCTTCACCTTCCTACGATGCAGCATCCACATAATACTTGGCCTGAGCGGCAAACATCCTGGCATAGACGCCGTCTTCAAGATGAACAAGTTCTTCGTGGGTACCGTACTCCTTGATTGTCTTGTCGGAGAATACGGCTATGCGGTCACAGAACTTGCAGCTTGAAAGTCTGTGGGAAATGTAGATGGCGGATTTGCCTCCCACAAGGGTATCAAACTTCTTATAGATCTCATATTCTGCCAGAGGATCCAGGGCAGCCGTAGGCTCATCCAGGATAACGATGGGTGCGTTACGGTATAATGCACGGCTGATTGCGGTCTTCTGCTGCTGACCTCCTGAAAGTTCCGTTCCGTCCTCGTCAAAGCTCTTAAAGAGCCTTGTGTCATAACCGTTCTTAAGTTCCTTAGCGTCTTCGTAAAGGCCGGAAAGCTTTAAAGTCTCTTCGAAATATGCTTCGTCATACTCTTTTTCGGTATCTCCCATTTCAACATTGTCCTTAAGAGAGAAGGCAAAGAGTTTGAAATCCTGGAATACCACGGAGAAAAGTCTCCTGTATTCTTTTTCCGAATACTCTCTGATATCCACGCCGTCAACAAGGATACGTCCTTCCGTCACGTCGTATAAACGGCAGAGAAGCTTGATGAAGGTTGTTTTTCCTGCGCCGTTAAGGCCCACAACGGAAAGGTGCTCGCCGGAATTGATCTTGATGTTGATGTCTTCAAGAACGTACTCCTCGCTTCGAGGGTATTTGAAGTAAACGTGTTCAAATTCGATAACGTGCTTCTCTCCTTCAACAGCCCTGCTGCCCTTTTTAAGGGCATCGGGATAGTCAAGGTATAACAGGAACTGATATGCATAGCTGCACTTCTGGGTAAGGCTCTGTAAGTTTCCGCCGATACCTATAAGGCTCTGATAAAGGCGGCTTGCGGCGGATGCACACATGGTGAACTCCGCTATGGAGATCAGCCCCTTTATTCCCTTATAGCCCATGTAGAAGTAGCTTAAACCGTCACGTACGGCGTTGGCGATATTTGACTTGTAAGTGTTCTTTCTTTCCAGATGGGACTGCTCGGCCCAGAGACCGATCTGCTCGTCTTCAAAGGCCGCTCCTCTTTCAAGGAACATGTCCGCGCCGTCATAAAGGCGGGTATCCTGCCCGTGCCTGTAGGTGGGAAGCTCCCAGAAGAAGTAGGAAAACAATCTGTTTGACTTGGCGAGCTTTAAGAAGAACTCCACCTCGATCTTCTGATTCTTTACGTTGTACCAGCACACAAGTCCCATTGCCAGGATCTGCACCGGAATGAGCAGGGGACAGTAAAACGAGATGATGGTAATGACCGTTCCCATAAGAACAAAGTTGTACACGATCTCGTAAAAGCAGTTAAGCACTCCCACAACACCGCCGGAATACCATGAGATTCCTTCCATAGCCTTCTGCTGCTGGTCAAGAACCTTGGGATCCTCCGTATACTGGAAGTCCATGGTCA
>JAEEIN010000048.1 GCA_016281385.1 Lachnospiraceae bacterium
GAAAGAAAAAACTGACCGAGGGCGTAGATTACACGCTTACTTATTCAAATAACGTTAAAGTTGGAACCGCGACGGTAACTATATGCGGAATCAATGAATACTTCGGTGAAAGGGAAGCGACCTTTAAGATTACCGGTACAGCACTTAGCAAAGCTGCAAAGATGACGCTTTCTGAATCCTCATTTGTTTATGACGGTTATGAGCATAAGGCCGGTGTTGTTGTTAAAAACAAAAAGACAGGGGCAGTGCTTACCGAAGGAACGGATTATGCGTTGACATATTCAAATACGCTTAATGCCGGCAAGGTTACATTAACGGTTACCGGTATGGGTGCGTATACGGGAACTGTCAAAAAGGCATATACGATCAAGGCATACAACATTTCATCAGACGCAAACGCGCGAATGAACATTACTGTCTCAAGTAGCGTTGAAATGCTGAAAGGCGGAGCAAAACCGACCGTGATCGTTAAAGTCGGTGATGCTATATTGGTTCAGGGAAAAGACTATAAACTTTCCTATAAGAACAACACTGCAGCAGGAGGAAGGAAGACACCGACTGTAACCATAACCGGTATCGGAAATTACACAGGTTCGGTTAAGAAAGAATTTGCCGTTACAGTACAGGATCTTTCAAAACTGTCAATGACAGCCGGAGATGTTCAGTATTCGACAAAGAAGGATAAGTTTAAGTCAGTACCTGTAATAAAGGACCTTGACGGAAAGAGTCTTAAATCCGGAACGGATTATAACAAGCCTGTATATACCTATGCTGAAGATACAACTCTTTCGGACGGAACTATAAAGAATGAGGGAACGTTGATAGATTCCAAGGATATTCTTCCAAAAGGAACGGTTGTAAGGGTAACGGCTGAAGGAAAGGGAAGTTATACGGGAAGTATCAGTACAACTTACCGAATCGTCGAATGCAACATTGCCAAAGCAAAGATTACCGTTAAGAAGCAGACCTATACCGGAAAGGCTATAATTCCCAGCAAGGAAGATATTACTGTAAAGATCAATGGCATGACTCTCAATCCGGAGGATTATGAAATAGTGTCTTGCAGTTCGAATATCAACAAGGGTAATAAAGCAAAGATCACCATTCGCGGCCGCGGCAATTACGGCGGAACAGCAAATGGAACGTTTTCCATCAAAACCAAAGTTTTCAAATGGTGGTGGGAATAGTTTTTCTTTAAAAAGCAAATGTCTTATTAATCAAATACGACCGGTTGGCTGATGCCTCCGGTCGTATTTGATATCGCAATAGAATTGCAAAAAGGTGATAATCATTTTTTTTCAGCCAAAGCTTTTTCGAGAGCCTCAATCCGACGAAGCAGTTGAGCATTTTCAGAACGAACTTGTTCAATTTCCTGACGTGCTTGTTCAGTTTCCTGATGAGCCTGCTTCATTTCGTCCTCATAATGCTTCTTCATAGCGTTCTTGGAACGGATGTTGTCCTGCCGAGCTTGTTCAAGCTCGTCCTCGTAATGCTTCTTCATGGCATTCTCGGAACGGATGTTGTCCTGCCGAGCTTGTTCAAGCTCGTCCTCGTAATGCTTCTTCATAGCGTTTTCCGACCGGATGTTATCCTCACGGGCACGCATCTTGTCACGAAGATACTTATCCTGAGAAATAACGTATACGGTTTCGGCTGCGTCTTTGATCGTTGAATCTGTCTGTGCCAAAATGCTCATCTCCTCCCATGTGGTTACTTTGAAAAGTCGGGCCCAGTAGTCGATCTTATAAAGCCTGTCCTCTTCGGTTGCCATATCTGTCTGGGTCAAGTCTAACACAGAAAGAAGGAATTTTCTACTGTAGCAGTGGTGATTCCTGACGTTCAGAAGTGCGTAATTTGCATAAAATTCCGGGTGATCCGGGAATAATGTGTAATCCAGAATTCCGATATGCTGCACGGAAGTAACGCCTGAATAATCTTCGCCTGCCTGCAGTGAATCGTAATTACGACAAAGATAGGAAAGAGAACGCTCGGGCCAGTCATAGTGATTGACCACCTGCATTTCCAGATCGATGATCTTTTCATCATTAAGAAGAACCTTTACATCAAGAATAAAGGTTTTGTCATCGAAAGAATCTCCGAGTTCGATGGGATTTTCAATAGTGGCGGAAACAATGGTGTCGACATCCATGTGTAACAGCGCACCAATAAGACCTTTTAATACATGATTGTTTTTCTGTAAAAGTGCTCTGAAGAGGAAATCGTTGGTCATGGTAAATCCGATCGGACCGGAAGTTGGAAATGACTGAGTGCCGAAAGAACTTTCGGCGGAAATAGTTGTGTTGCTTTGTTTAAATTTGTTTTCCATAAGAATAAAACCTTTCATAAGACATCGCCGCATAGACGGTGAAAAAGTGAATGTTACAGATCGGCCCCGTCGGGCCGGATGAACGGAAGAGTCCGTTCGATGCTAGCAGATTTAGGATAATTGAAGACAGTAGAAAAAAGCAAGTTGGCAATATGCTGAAAAATTATCTAAAAATCGAGGCTTCATGGCTTCTAAGCCGCATAAATACATAAAAAGAGCGTGTCAAAAAGAAATGTCGAAATATAAAAAATCCGATGTAAACAGCAATCGTCATACACGAAAAAAGCTGTTCGCATCGGATCAAAATCTGAACTGTATAAGAAAACGGTTAAGTAGAAATTATCTTTTCTTCCGGCAGGTATTTCTTTACGGTATTCTCTAAAATGTTTGCATCAACGGGCTTTGTGAGATAATCGGCAAAGCCTTCTTTCATGTAAAGCTCGCGGCTGTCGGAAACGGCATTGGCGGTGAAGACGATGACCGGAGTGTCTTTGTTCTTTGAATCGGGATCCTCCTTTATAAGGTGGAGAGTCTCGATACCGTCGGGTTCGGGCATCATATGGTCTAAAAGGATCAGATCGAATTTTTCCCTTTTACACATTTCCAGGGCTTCCTTTCCGTTGGTACAAAGAGCGGGAACTATTTCAACCCGTTTTAAGAAAAGCCTTACGATCCTTAGATTTGTTCTGTTGTCGTCAACTGCAAGTATGTTTGCATAGGGAGCGCGGTATGTGACTTCAGGCTGTTTATCCGCAGGCTGTTCAAGACCCTCTTCAAAGTTTAAGGGAATGGGCTCACTGTCAAAAATGTCAACGGGAAGAACAACAGAGAACACAGAGCCTGCCCCGAAGGTGCTGGAAACGCTTATGGTGCCGTCCATGGAATCCACGATATTTTTGACTATGGCAAGGCCCAGTCCGGTTCCTTCGATATTTCGGTTCTGTTTTATATCACCTCTTGTAAAGGCTTCGAACAGATGAGAAAGGTCTTCTTCCTTTATGCCCTTTCCCGTATCTTTTACATCCATTTTCAGCATAAAAGTATCTTCACTTGAATACTGTCCCGAAAGGATAAGCTCCACCGTTCCCCTGTCGGTATACTTGATGGCATTACCGATAAGATTTATGAGGATCTGACGGATCCTGAATTCATCGGAGATCTGTCCGTTGGGAATGATCCCGTCCAAAACAACATTAAATCTGATATGCTTCTCGGTGGCACGCTCATTGAGCATGGGTATTATATCCCGTAAAAGTCCGGACATGCGATACTGGACATTTGCGATCTCCATCTTGCCGGCCTCGATCTTTGAAAAGTCCAAAACATCGTTTACCAGCATCAAAAGCATTTTCCCGGAGGATTTAACGCTGCGGGCGTAGTCGTCGATGGTTGGGTCGTTGTTGTCTCTTAAGATCATTTCGTTCATGCCAAGTATTGCATTGATCGGCGTACGGATCTCATGGGACATGCTGGCAAGGAAGTTTGTTTTTGCATTGGACATATCGATGGCCTGTTGTTTTTCCACAATGATCTTTCGAAGATCGTAGATCTGCTGGACCACGGACATTGCCAGCAGGAAAGTAAGTCCGATCTGCATGGGAACGTCGTCGTGGGAGGAGAAGAAGAAATTAAGAAGAACAAGCTCCACCAGTCCAAAGACCAAAAGTCCCACAAAGCCAATGAGGGTGTATCTGTATTCGGCGGCCTTCTTCTTCCTTACGTCAACAACAAGGATACCCATGGAGATAACGATCATTATACCAAGAAAGATATTGATATAAACGAGGGCATCCGAAAGGGAGAAGATATTTGTAATGTGGAGTATGGGCCAGATCAAGAAATTGATGGTGGACGCAATAATGATAGCGTTCATGATCCTGTGGTAGCGTCTCTTTTGGAGTATATCCACATAAAAAACCAGGGGGAAGGGCATCAGAAGGCAGAACAGGTAATTGAAAAAGCCCTCTATGTGGTAATGACCGTAAATAAAGGGATATAAGAAGGAATTGGTAACCGTCCATGCTGCGATATCAAAGACCGCCAAAGCACCGTAGAGCATATCGATCCTTTGTTTATACAGTATCATCATTGCAAGGCTTATGACGATAATGACTCCGGAGAAGATCATAAGTATCTCCGCCAGCATGAGAGAAAGGCCGAATTGTTCCATAAGGTAGCTGTAAAGTCCCCTTTCCGTGGTAACAAAGGCTTCCGAATAAACCTGGCCGCGCTTGGTGCTGCCGTAACGTATCAATTTGATCTCTTTGCCGGAGTCCTCTGAATTGACGGGGACGGTCATATAAAAGCGTTTTACGCAGCCCCCGGGGATGATTATGTCACGGTCTCCGAAAAAATCCGCTCTGAGGGAGCCGTCGATATAGATCTCGATATCTTTTCCGTTTACAAAGCTAAAGAGAGAATTGTCGGATATATTGTCGGGAAGAGTTGAAACTATTGTAAAGATCTCGTGAGAGGGTTTGTCCAGGATCAGGGATCTGCCGGTTGTTTTTACCGAGCCGTCGGGAAATGTGACAGTCCATTCATCAATGTATTTGGGGTCTTCCTGTCTGAAAGGATCCGAATGATCTATGGAAGAAACAAAGATAAGGCCAAGGATAGAAAATGAAATGAGTATAAAGAATATGACCTTCAATACCGTTGTCAGCGTGTCGGTCATCAGTCTGTTTTCTTTTGTCCCGCTTTTGTATATCTTCTCCATAAAATCCCCCGTTTTGTGCAGACAGACATATCACATGATTCACAGAGTAATTATATGAAAGAAAACGGGTAAAAACAATATTTTATATTAATATTGACATTTAAGCATCAGGGGGGTAACATCATCGTAGTACTAAAAAGAAACACTAAAGGATGAGAGCATGTCCGATACAATCTTTTATGACAATCTGAAAGCCTTCGGTC
>JAEEIN010000049.1 GCA_016281385.1 Lachnospiraceae bacterium
ACAAAAGGAAGGAGATAATCCTGCTGCCCTTTATTAAAGCGGTGTATCTCATCGATAAAAAGAATGGTCTTCTTACCGTACATACCGAGAGCATCCTTGGCGGCTGCCACCACTTCCTCCATATCCTTCTTGCCCGCAACGGTTGCATTGATCTGACAGAAGTTGGCTTTGGTGGTATTTGCGATGACCTTTGCAAGGGTTGTTTTTCCGGTGCCGGGAGGGCCGTAGAAAATGACACTGCTTAATTTATCGACCTTTATAGCGCGATAAAGCAGCTTATCCTTTGCAAGGATATGCTGCTGTCCCACCACTTCATCTATTGTTTTCGGTCGAAGCCTTGCAGCCAAAGGAGATTCGCTCTCCTTGGCTTTGGCTTCCATCATCTGAAAAAGATCCATGTTACTCCTTGAAATCTCTTTGCCTATCTTACACTGTTACTTTCCGGGTCGTATCTGTATCCGGCTTTGGAAAGAGTCTTTAAAAGCTCAGCCTCATCCTCGTCCAGATCGTCGCACAAAGCCATAAGGCTCGGATACTGATCCCTTAATTTAAGATTTATGAAACTTACTAAGATTGCCGGGTCCTGCGGAAGCATAATCTGTTATCCTCCATTTCGATCTTAATTATATCATCTGCGTCAAGGTCGCCGGAAAGGATGAGCTTGGCCACTTCCGTTTCCACATTCTTCTGGATGTATCTCTTAAGGGGACGGGCACCGTATACCGGTTCATAACCGTTATGTGCGATATATGAAAGGGCCTCATCCGTAACAACAAGATGCAGCTCCCTGTCTTCGATACGTCTGTTAAGATCCTCGATCTGTATCTTTGCGATGGACTTGATGTCCGACTCGGTAAGGGGCTTAAAGAAGATTATCTCATCAAGCCTGTTTAAGAACTCAGGTCTGAAGGAATCCCTTAACTGATCCATTACCGCTTCCTGGGCATCCTCGGATATCTCGCCCTTTTCGTTTATTCCGTCAAGAAGATACTGAGCTCCGATATTTGATGTCATTATAAGGATCGTATTCTTAAAGTCCACGGTCCTTCCGAGAGAATCGGTGATACGTCCGTCGTCAAGAACCTGCAGCAGTACGTTGAACACATCGGGATGTGCCTTTTCTATCTCATCAAAGAGAACTACCGAGTAGGGCTTTCTTCTGACTGCCTCAGTCAACTGTCCGCCCTCTTCATATCCCACATATCCGGGAGGCGCTCCGATGAGCCTTGATACGGAGAACTTCTCCATATATTCACTCATATCGATACGCACCATATTTGCTTCATCGTCAAAGAGTGCACCTGCCAGTGCCTTCGCAAGCTGAGTCTTACCTACACCGGTGGGTCCTAAGAACAAAAACGATCCGATGGGTCTGTTGGGATCCTTTATTCCGGCACGGGATCTGATAATGGCTTCCGTAACTTTCTGAACGCCTTCATCCTGACCTACGACCTTCTGATGCAAAGCTTCGTCGAGGTGAAGGGTTTTGTTTCTCTCACTTTCGGTAAGCTTGTTAAGGGGAATACCCGTCCATCTGGAAACGATCTTTGTGATCTCATCCTCCGTTACGCTTTCGTGTACCAGGGAAAGGGACTTCTTCTCCGTTTCCGACTCCGCATCCTCAAGCTCCTTCTTTAATGCGGGAAGGGTTCCGTACTGAAGCTCTCCGGCCTTTGCGTAATCACCGTTTCTGGTTGCGGTGGCGATCTCGCCGTTAACTTCCTCTATCTTCTCACGAAGGGTGGAAAGACGGGCGAATACCTGCTTCTCGTTTTCCCACTGAAGCATGTACTTATCAAGCTCTTCCTGCTGCTCCGCAAGTTCCTTCTTAAGATCCTCAAGCCTTTCTTGACTAAGGTGGTCATTTTCTTTTTCCAGGGCATTTTTCTCTATGGTAAGCTGCATTACCCTTCTTCTTAACTCATCCACTTCGACGGGCATTGAATTCATTTCCGTCTTTATGAGAGCGCAGGCTTCATCCACCAGGTCGATGGCCTTATCCGGAAGGAACCTGTCGGTTATGTATCTGTTTGAAAGGACCGCAGCGCTTACCAGCGCGTTATCCATGATCTTAACGCCGTGGAATACTTCATATCTTTCCTTCAGGCCTCTCAATATGGAGATGGTATCTTCAACCGTGGGCTCATCCACATGAACAGGCTGGAAACGACGCTCCAAAGCCGCATCCTTCTCGATGTACTCTCTGTATTCGTCAAGAGTTGTGGCACCGATACAATGAAGCTCACCCCTTGCAAGCATTGGCTTTAACATGTTGCCCGCATCAAGGGCGCCGTCGGTCTTGCCCGCGCCCACTATGGTATGTAACTCATCTATAAAAAGAATGATCTGTCCGTCGGATTTCTTTATCTCCTCAAGGACCGCCTTCAGTCTTTCCTCAAATTCACCCCTGTACTTGGCACCTGCCACAAGAGCGCCCAGGTCAAGGGAGAATACCTTCTTGTCCTTAAGGCCTTCGGGCACATCTCCTGCAACGATACGGCTTGCAAGGCCTTCCACAACCGCAGTCTTACCTACACCGGGTTCACCGATGAGGACGGGGTTGTTCTTTGTTTTTCTTGAAAGGATCTGAATCACGTTTCTGATCTCCGAATCACGGCCGATGACGGGATCCAGCTTGTTGGCCCTTGCAACCTCAACAAGATCGCGGCCGTACTTGTTTAAAGTATCGTAGGTGCTCTCGGGATTGTCGCTTGTCACACGCTGATTTCCCCTTACGGTGGAAAGCGCCTGTAAGAACCGCTCCCTTGTAAGGCCGTACTCGTCAAAGAGAGCCTTCATTGTTTTGCTTGGATATTTAAGGATTGACAAAAACAGATGCTCTACGGATACGTAGTCATCTCCCATTGCCTTCGCTTCGTCCTC
>JAEEIN010000050.1 GCA_016281385.1 Lachnospiraceae bacterium
GCTTATGGAAGGACTGATGTAATGAAATATCATATACTCACCTTATTTCCCGAAATGATCGAGTCAGGGCTTAACACCAGTATCTTAGGCCGCGCCAAAGCCGCAGGGTACATAGATTTTGAAGCGGTGAATATCCGTGACTATACTGAGAATAAACACAACCGTGTTGATGACTACACCTACGGAGGCGGCGCAGGGATGCTTATGCAGGCACAGCCGGTTTATGACTGCTGCGAAGCGGTTCAGAGCCGCATCGAATCCGATGGAAGAAAGCGTTCCCGTGTTGTTTTTGTAACTCCCAGAGGCTACACCTTTAACCAGAGCATGGCCGAGGACCTGGCAAAAGAAGAGGATATTATCATTCTCTGCGGCCATTACGAAGGGATTGACGAGCGCGTCCTTGAAGAAGTGGTAACCGACTACATCTCCATAGGCGACTTTGTCCTTACCGGCGGAGAACTTCCCGCAATGGTCCTTGTTGACTGTATATCCCGCCTTGTCCCCGGTGTTTTAAGCAACTCCGAATCCTCAGAGATCGAGTCCTTCTCAAACGGTCTTCTTGAATACCCCCAGTATTCCCGTCCCGAGGAATGGCATGGCAAAAAGGTTCCCGAGGTCCTCTTATCCGGTCATCACGCAAATATCGAGAAGTGGCGTCTCGAGCAGAGCCTAGAGCAGACAAAGAGATTCAGACCCGATTTATATGATGATTATATGGAGAAAAATCCTCCCGTTACAAAAAAGAGAAAAAAATAGGTTGCATATTATATATTCTTCTGTTAAAATATCAACGTTGCATTAATGGGATGGTCCTCTGTTGCGCGAATGCATTATGAACATCTGACGATTTAAGGAGGAAACAAAATGAACGACATTATCAAGTCAATCGAAGATGCCCAGTTAAAAGAAAGCGTTGCAGAGTTCGCTGTTGGTGATACCGTAAAGGTATACAACGTGATCAAGGAAGGCAACAAGACAAGAACACAGATCTTTGAAGGAACTGTTCTTAAGAGACAGGGCGGCGGAGCTCGTGAAACATTTACCGTAAGAAAGTTATCCAACGGTGTAGGCGTAGAGAAGACATGGCCTTTACACTCTCCTTCGGTAGAGAAGATCGAAGTTGTCCGTAAGGGTAAGGTTCGTCGTGCTAAACTTACTTACTTAAGAGGCCGTATCGGTAAGGCTGCAAAGGTTAAGGAAGTTGTAAGATAATCATTGCGACATTAAAGGGCAGGATATTGATCCTGCTCTTTTATTTTGCCGTTTTTTTAGTGATTTTGACACTGATTTATGGTAGGATGTTGTTTATGGGAAGAAGATATAACGGGCTTGATTTTAACAGAAAGCCGAAAAAGAAGATAAGCAGTGCGCTTTTCAGAGAGATCATAAGCTGGGTCTTCTGGATCGTGATCTCAGGCGTTATCGCATTCGTGATAATGTATGTATTCGGTCTCAGAACGAATATTGTGGGTAACTCCATGGAGCCTACGCTTTATTCGGGCCAGCAGATCCTTATAGACAGGCTCAGTTTAAACATTTCGGAGCCCAAGAGAGGCGATATAGTGGCCTTTCAGCCTAACGGCAATGAAAACTCCCATTACTATGTAAAAAGGGTTATAGCGATTCCCGGGGAGACCATACAGATAATCGACGGATATATCTATATTGACGGCGTTATCCTTGATGAGCAGGGGGCTTACGATAAGATCGCAGACCCGGGGATCCTGGAAAATCCCATAACTTTAAATGATGATGAATATATTGTTCTTGGAGATAACCGAAACTTTTCGGAGGACTCAAGGTCCGGTAACATCGGTATAGTCAAAAGTGCCTATATGGTGGGAAAGGTCTGGTTCAAACTCTCAAAGAACCTTGAATATCTTGGATTTGTGAGGTAATTATGCTGGTTCAGTGGTATCCGGGACATATGAACAAAGCCCGGAAGATGATGGAGAGCGATGTAAAGCTTGTGGAGCTTGTGATCGAGATCGTGGACGCCCGTTGTCCCCTTTCATCGAGAAATCCCGACATCGACAGATTTGCAAAAACAAAATCCCGCCTGATACTATTAAATAAGGCGGATCTTGCCGATAAAAATATAAGTGAGGAATGGAAGGAATATTTTAAGAAAAAAGGCATTCCCGTTGTTTTTCTTAATTCCAAGAACAAAGAAGGCTTAAGGAATGTCCTTCCCGCAGTTCTAAATGTCTGCAGCGAGAAGATAAAGCGTAACGAAGCCAAGGGCATCAAGAATCAGCCCATACGTGCAATGGTGGTCGGAATCCCAAATGTGGGCAAATCCACCTTTATCAATGCCTTTGCGGGCAAGAACGTTGCAAAGACGGGAGATCGTCCCGGCGTTACAACGGGTAAGCAGTGGATCAAGGTAAATCCCCAGCTGGAGCTTCTTGATACCCCCGGTATATTGTGGCCCAAGTTTGACGATCAGGAGGTTGCAAAGCGACTTGCTTACATTGGTTCCATAAACGATGAGATCCTTGTTACCGAGGAGCTTGCGGGAGATCTTTTATCCTTCCTTTATGATAATTATTTTGAATATATCGCTTCAAGATATGATATTTCCGAAGATACATTAAAACCCCTTCTGGAAGAAGAAACCGAGTTTTTCTGCACAAAGCAGTCCCTTCTTCTTTCACAGGTTGCAATTCGGTTAGGATGCCTTAAAAAGGGAGCTGAACCGGATCTGTTTAAAGCATCCGCACGTTTTCTTGACGAATTCAGAGGCGGAAAGA
>JAEEIN010000051.1 GCA_016281385.1 Lachnospiraceae bacterium
GAGGTCAGGGATGTGGCGGCTCTGGTCGACAGTATGTTAAACGAATATATAGCCCGGGAGATCACATCCACCGCCGACATGAGTTTAAGCCTTCGCATCGTCATTCTGGTAACGGCCATTGCCGAAGTGCTTATTGTTGTTATTGCGCTGCTGTTCAGAAACCGTTCGGTTAAAGCAACCGCATATTCGGTAAGGCAGCCAATTGAGAGGCTGGAAGAGGCGGCTGCAAGGATCGCCGAAGGCTCCCTTGACGAGAGGATCGCGGATACGGATGTTACGGAGCTTCGCAATCTGACCCTTCAGGTAAATACCATGGCGGACCGATTAAAATCCATGATGGAGAAGAGCAATCGAGATGCCAAGACCTTGAGAAAGGCGGAACTTCGTACTCTTCAGGCCCAGATCAATCCTCATTTCCTTTACAACACCCTTGATGCCATCGTATGGAAGGCCGAGGCGGGGGAGAAGGACGAAGTCATTCAGCTTACCAGCGCATTAAGCGATTTCTTTCGCATAAGCCTTTCCTCCGGCGCCGACTGGATCCCCATAAGCCAGGAGAAGAAGCATATCGAAGGCTACCTCAGGATCCAGCAGACCAGATACCGCGACATCATGCATTATGAGATCGACATTCCCGACGAGATCGGCGACTACTATATACTGAAGCTTTTGCTTCAGCCTTTGGTTGAAAACGCTCTTTATCATGGCATAAAAATAAAACGCGGCGGCGGCACCATACGTGTTTCGGCGGTGCTTGAAGACGGGTTCCTTGTTTTTGCGGTAAAGGATACGGGACTTGGAATGACCGAAAAACAGCTTAAGGACCTTAATGACAGGATGAAGAAGGGACAGCCCGCAGTAAGCGAAGGAAGCGGAGGCTTCGGGCTGGTGAACGTTAACCTTCGTATCCGTCTTTACTACAATCAGCCCGACGGGCTCAGGATCGAGAGCGGTCCGGAAGGAACCGAGGTAAGCTTTAAGGTTCCCCTCAGGACCAGAGAGGAGATATTCGAAGATGAAAGTATTTCTGGCTGATGATGAGATCGTTGTCAGAGAAGGAATAAGAGAGTCCTTTCCCTGGGACGAGACCCCCTACACACTGGTGGGGGAGGCTCCCGACGGAGAGATGGCTCTTCCCATGATACGGGACACAAACCCCGATATCGTTATCACCGATATAAAGATGCCCTTTATGGACGGGATCGAGCTTTGCAGGATCTTAAGGGCTCAGATGCCATGGATAGGTATCATTGTCTTAAGCGGCTATGATGAATTTGAATATGCCCGCCAGTGCATACAGCTGGGAGTAAGGGAATATCTCTTAAAGCCCATCAATGCCACCGATCTTCGGGAAGTGCTTGATAAAGTCAGCACACAGCTCAATGCGGAAAGGGTAACCCTTGAACATGCCGCAAGCTTAAGGGCACGTATGGAAAGCGATGACAGGCTGGTACGGGAGAAACTCATCGGTTCCTTATATTCCGAGGAGGCTGCCGAGGAGGATTCTCACAGCGTCATAAAGCAGCTTCGCACAATGGGAGTCAACATTGCGGCTCCCTGCTACGATGTTATAGACGCAGCCTTTACGCCCGCCAATGAGGGACGTGAGATCGCCGCATCCCTTGCGGAAAGCAGCGGAGGCATCGTTCACGCTTCCCCCAGCCGTACCGGAACAAGGCTTCTTGTTCTCGGGGATACTCCCGATGATGCGGAGGAAAGGGCCTATGCCTTTGCAACCTCGCTTGTAAGAGAACTTGATAGGCTTGGCTGCACCGAGATCCGCGTGGGCATCGGAGACATTGTTGAGAATCCGGAAGGGATCTTAAGAAGCTTTAAGACCGCCTGCCACATAAGGCACATTCTGGTCGAACGGGCGGAGGAGAAGCCGGTGATCCTGGGTGTAAGGGAAATGGGAGATGTGACCGACGATCTGAAGGGTGATTCGGTGATAAGCGAGGCAAAGCTTTACATGTCCCAGCACTTTACGGATCCGAACCTTATGCTCCAGGATGTGGCAAAGGCCGTAAACATGAGCAACAGCCGTTTCTCCACCGTCTTTTCCCAGCAAAACGGTCAGACCTTTACGGAGTACCTGATCTTCTTAAGGCTTAACAAAGCCAAGGAAATGCTGAAGGGAACAAATATCAGGAGTTCCCAGATAGCAAGGGAAACCGGCTATAACGATGCGCACTATTTCAGTTACATCTTTAAAAAGAACACGGGGCTTACCCCCTCCGAATACCGCGCACAGTATCAAAATCAACCTGAATAAAATAAAAACCCACCGTTTTTGAAAAACTGCTCTGAACTCAAAACGATTTTTAACCAACTCGAAACGATGCTTCATTTACCACCGGGGATAAATGAGCTATCGTATATGCATACCGCATATGGCGGGAGCACAATAAGGAGGAAAAATCGAATGAAAAAGTTCAGAGCAGTTTTATTGGTTGGGTTACTTGTTTTCGCACTTGCGATCTGCGCATGCGGCAAGGGCGGCGGAAACACAGGTAAGTCTTCAGACGGCAAGATCAAAGTGGGTGTAGTAAACAACCCTCCTTCAGAGTCCGGTTATCGTGAAGCTAACGTTAAGGACATGGAGAAAGTTTTCTCGGCAGAGAACGGATACGAGCTTAAGACTTCCTACAGCTTAAAGAACGATGAACAGCTTCAGGCAGCTCAGGGATTCATCACAGAAGGTGTTGACTATCTTCTTATCTCCGCAGCTGAAACAACAGGCTGGGACGAAGTTCTTACAAAAGCTAAAGAAGCAGGTATCAAGGTTTATCTCTTCGACCGTATGATCGATGTTGATGAGAGCCTCTACGAAGCAGCAGTTGTATCTGACATGGCTAAGGAAGGCGAAACCGC
>JAEEIN010000052.1 GCA_016281385.1 Lachnospiraceae bacterium
AGATCTTCAGAAAGAGCTCCATATTGATTCGGAGTATATCTTTTGTCATGAGGATGGCGAATGGATCAAGACCGATGCCTACGAGACGTTCCTTCGCAGGATATGCCTCTCCAAAGGCTTCAAGGTTACCAATAACCATGCTCTCAGAATGTCCCTTAATTCAAACGTACTGCTTCCCATGGGAGTATCTGTTGCGGACAGAGCAGCAATGCTTGGTCATTCAATACAGACCAACCTGATGTTTTACAGCTTCGCGCAGAAGGATTATCTCGACAATGTCAGAGAATTACTGGATTCGCAGTACGAAAACGATGAGGGAACCCCTAGGGAACCCTTGAAACTGATCCATTTTCCGAAAAAAGAAAGCCCAGAAATCTTGAAAAATCAAGCTTTCTGAGCCTCCAAACCCAATGCGGAAGATGGGACTTGAACCCACACGTTGTAACCAACACAAGATCCTTAGTCTTGCCTGTCTGCCAATTCCAGCACTTCCGCGCACGTTTAACACGCAAGTAAGATACTATCACCCTACCCTATAATTGTCAACACCAAATTAAAAAAAGTTTTTAAAGTTTTTCAAAAAACAGAGGCGAATCCTTTAAGAAGCCGCCAAAATCAAGGTTTTGGCGGCTTCGAAGATCACTCTATTTTTTGTCCGCAGTTGGTGCAGAACTTAGCTCCGGATTTAAGGGGCGATCCACACTTCGGACACTTCGGAGCATCGGCGGTTTTACCGGCGTTGCCTTCAGCAGGCGCCTCAGTCACACTAGCCGGTGCCTCGGACTCTCCTGCGTGAGGAAGGTTTGCAGGCCTGTAGATGGTGTCGTTCTGAGGCTTGGAAGCCTTATCGGATTCCCTGGCAGCCTTGGCTGCATCCCTCTTCTGCTTGTCGGCTTCATGCTTGGCATCCCTGGCAAGCTTTGCACGGGCTCTCTCGGCGTCTCTGGCGGCCTTTCTCGCCTTCTCTGCCTCGATCATCTCAGGTGTCATCTTCGCCTTCTTAGCGCCCAGAATAAAGGCTGCAGCAACGGCTCCGATACTTGTAAGCAAAAGGATCGGCATCAGTATCATCCAAATGTTCGTAACCGTTCCCACTACCCTGACATCTGTACGGGCCTGAGAATCCGTAATCGTAACACTGCGTCCGTTAATAACGGCGTATGAACTGTTGCAATATTCAACCTTTGCTCCGGATCCAAGATCCAGGGTATAAACCATCTGAAAATCGTCGGTAGTATAACTGCAAAGATCGGTAAGATCAAAATCCTCATCGATCACAACCTCGTATTCGGCCTTAAAGGTTCCGAAATCCTCTGCATAAACGATCTCTCCCGAACGATATGTCAGTTCATTCAGACATTTCATAATATCATCGGGATCGCCCTTAAAAGAAACTGCAAACTTCGGAGCGGATTTCTTCTCCTGCTTCTTTCCGACGGAAATCGTCATTGCAGAACCTTCGGGAATATCACCAAGCCCTGCATTGATTTTCTGAATGACCGCATCGCATTCTTCTTCCGTAAGCATATCTTCCATAATAAAAACGATTTCTTTGGAAAAAGAACCCTTCGCAAGAAGTTTTGTTGTTATGTCAACTTCACTCATACGAAACTGTTTTCCAACGGCAAAGCTTATCTCAGCAGGTTCCTCAATGGAAGCCCGGGTATTTCTGACATAGGCATATCCGGGATGATCTCCGTCCGTGCCGGGCTTAAAGGTATAGCTGCTCGTGGGGCTTTCGTAAATGAGATAAGCCTCGGGCACCTTAACATATTCACTGATGCTTACATACTGATAATTCTTGAATATGTAATCTCCCACCGGAAGTGTTTCCGAGTAATTCTTCATGGTGGAAAAGATCTTGTCGGTTTCGGGATCCTCAGCCTTGAAAGATGCCTTAGAAAAGAGCGCATTGTTAAGGTTATTCAGGTCCTCGACCTTTGCATCGTTAACGCCGACGGAATAGTTTACATAATAGCTGTTCTCGTCAACCGAAATCTTAGTTCCCTTTGGAACTCTGTCCTCAAAGAATCTCTTTATATCATTCTTTCTGCTGCCGATGCTGTTGACATCAACGTAAAATACGAAAGATCTGTCAAAGGTATCGAAATCCTTCACATTCGTAAGAATGTCAACGCCGGTCAGTACTACACTTTCAAGATCGTCATACTGTATACGGTTTCCTGCGGGATAATCCTTGCCTTCATAGGTAAAAGAAGTGGTTCCGTCATCAAGTATGTATGACGAATTGTCGGAAGAAACATAGCCCTCCTCCACGATCGCATCCGTCAGCCACTTAAGAAGATCACGGCTCGAGAAGCTTTCATAAACCCTGAGGCCGGTGCTCCAGGCAGTGTCTGCGAGATTGATCTCAAGACTCGGTTCTTCAATAAGGGTTTCCACCTTACTCTTGTAGTCGTCAAGAGAGTCGAAAGCCAGCTCGAAGGTCATCGTCGTGCCGCCTGCGTCGGATTTAAAGGTATATGCCAGACATTCGGGGCATTTTGTTTTTGCAAGGTTGTCAAGATCGGTCATTTCGCCGGAAAAATATTCTGCGAAAGCAGCTTCATCCACCGTTACGGTGATCACCCTCACGCCCGAAACGTCATCATTCAATTTAAGTACTGTATCAACCGTTCCGCCGGTAGCGCAGGCAGCCATAAAAAGACAGCCCAGAACAACGGGGATAAGTAAAAGAAGTCTCTTTAACTTTTTCATGTTCGTTCTCCTTTAATGAAAAATATCCCAGTAGCGTTTTCCGTCGATCGTCTTGAAAAACAGCTTGCTTCTGCTGATATCGGGTGATGACGAACTGTCTGCCTGCTTCTTGTCATAAAGAACGAAAACGTTGATGTAGCCTTCTTCGATTTCTCCGGTTTCACTGTTTTCCTTCTCTGCAACCGTATCTCCCGAATAAAACCGAATGGAATACTTCTCGGCATCCGCCTTGGCTTCATCGATCAATGCATCGTCGACGATCTTTTGAAAATCCTCTTCCGTAACAAGGCCCTTCAGGTTCCAATTTGAGGGCTTGTTCATAAACTTCTCCACTTTACTTACCAGCGGATCCCGTTCATGCTGCGTAACTCCTATAAAAGGAACCGCGATCGCAAGAACAATAAGTACCGTTCCCAGCCAGAACAGCGGGTGTTTTAAAGCGTTTTTCATTCACTTCTCCTCCATAATAAAACAGTGAAGCACGCGCACGTGCTCCACCACATTATTCCAATTATCAAAACAGCTGCTTTATTGCTTCGATCACTCTCTTATACTCTTCAATGATCGCATCATGATTTGCATCCACCGTGGCATAATCCCCCGCCTTTCCGGCAAGTTCGGATGCCTTGGACATATCGGAAAGCTTATCGCAGCCTATCTGCTTGGCAGCATTCTTAAGGCCGTGGACCTCGATAACATACCTGGTGTAGTCCTTCTGCTGCATCAGTTCCTCGATGAAAGGAATCTTCTCCTCGCCCTCTTCAAGAGCGGTTTCAAGGACCTCCTTGTAGATGTCCTCGTCGTCTGCGCAGAGCTCAAGGCCTTCCGCTACGTTAAAACCAAATCTTTCCAAATCTCTGATCTCCATTTTATTTCCCCCTTAATCTTCCGTTTTGGAATTCTTTGCTTCTCTGTATTCTTTAAGCGAATCCACCGTCTTTTCAATGATAAGTTTCTTCAAAAAGATGTCCGATCCCAGCTTACAGATAAAATAAAACTTCTTTAAATACTCTCTTTGTTCCTCCGGAGCATCCTCAAAGCTTGCGGCCGCCATCTCGTACTTCTTGTAGACATCGTCCGTGATCTCTTTGATACGGTCTCCCATCTCGTCAAAGACTGCATCGTAGATATTCTCTATGCCAAAATCTCCGTCGGTGTTGTAAAAGTTATCGATAATGGGATCCAGCAGCTCCTTGATGTCGTTTATCTGGAGAAAACTCTTGTAATAGAATATGAATATAAGAAGAAGCATATGGTCTTTGCTGTATTTCTTCTTCTCCGGAGGAGGAATGACCTCATTCTTCGCATAATTGTTGATCATGGTCTTGGTCATCAGCTTCTCATCCGAGTTCTTGTCCCTTGTGCTGGACTTTAAACGCTCATCAAGAAATGTGGTGACCTGATCCATGTAAAGACTGATGTCCGGAATTTCCTCGCTCTTAATGAATGTCATACGGGAAAAGGTTTCCTGCATGCTGTTTATCAGATCCTGTGTGTCAATCGTCATGATAGTCCCTCCAAATCACTCACCTATATATTATATAGTGTTTAAAACTACTAAACAAGACAAATAATAACTTTACGTCACCCTTTTTACACATTTCGTATTTCTGCGGGCATTTATTTGCTCTTTACTTTAAAACTTTAGTATGATAAAATCTTAAAGAACTAAAGCGATTCACCTATGGAGGGGGAAACAATGAACGATAAAATCAGAACAGAGGCCGTCGACAAACTTTTCGAGGGTATTCTGTTGTTAAAGAACAGCGAAGAATGCTACAAATTCTTTGAAGATCTCTGCACCGTAAACGAGCTTCTCAGCCTTTCACAGCGCTATGAAGTTGCATATATGTTAAAGCTTGGAAACACATATATGGAGATAGCCGAGAAGACCGGAGCATCCACAGCCACCATAAGCCGTGTAAACAGATCCTTAAACTACGGCAACGACGGCTACGAAATGATCTTCAGCCGCATGAAATAAACGGAAAAAGAAAACCATCCGCAGGATTTTCTCCACGGATGGTATTTTTATGCTCATTTTTATTCCGAAGGAAGCTCTTCCCGAGGGATCTCCTCTTCTTTTTTCTCACGGATCATCTCGCAGCGGCCTTCAAACACCGCATTTTCATCAACGATAAGTGTCTTTGTATGGATATCTCCCAGGATCTCTCCCGTCTTGTTTGCCTCAACCTTTCCGCTCGCAAAAAGCTCGCCCCTGATGGTTCCGCCTACAAAGATCTCCTCGGCGTAGATCTTTCCTTCGACACATCCGCCGTTTCCGATGATGACCTTGCCTTCGGACCTTACCTCGCCCTTAACAAGTCCGTCTATCCTTAACAGTTCGTTTCCTCTGACAACACCCTCAACAACCGTCTTCTTGCCGATGACGCTGCAAAGGCGTCCTGCCTTGTAATCATCCGATCTTGCCATAAAACACCTCACTAACCGTTTATTTCCATTATCTCGAGGGGATCTATGAACTCGCCCTCGTAGGTTATCTGATAACCCAGAACATTGTCTTCGAGACCGCCCACAAATAAAATGGCGCCTCTGACAACCTCATCTCCCTCGCTGACCTTGGGATCCGCTGCGTTGTGATAATAGGTAACATATCCGTTTCCGTGATCGATGAGTATACAGTATCCGTACACCAGATCCTCACGAACGCTTAAAACCGTTCCGTTTCCCGAAGCCACCACATCAGCTGCATCCGACATCGAAAAAACAACAATGGGGTCATCACTCTGATTCTTTGTATCCTCGTCCTCATCCGCTGTCTTAAAGGTTGCTGAATCGGTTAACGGAAACGCGCTGGGAAATGCCTTCTGTGCATCGATCTCCGCCTGCTCGTTTGAGGCTATCTCCTGACGCCCCACCGTAGCAAGAAGGATCTCGTTCTTGGAATTGAGTTCCGCGTTCTTTTCGCCAAGTTCCAGTATCTGGCTTTCCTGCTTGGAAACGATCTCTCTTAGGGTTCCCACCTGATCGGACATACCCTTTATGGTGTAAAACTGAAACCATGTAAGTCCGGCTCCGATGGTTGCGATCAGTATCGCCGCCACCACACATGTCCTTAATATATTGAACCTGGCTCTGTAGTATTTTGTTTTGTCAGCGGCAAGATTCGATGTTACCGAAATTGTATAATACCGCTTCTGTTTGTGATTACTGTGCATAAATATCTCCCACAAAGTTCACCCCATTCTAACAGAAAAACGCAGATAAGGCAAATTTTGCGGTATTTTACCCTATTTTGTAAGGTATCCCTTCTCGTTTAAAGCCTTCTGTACCCTTATAAGAACAAGCTGATTGTCAGCTTCCACGGTATGATAATGAATGCCTCTGGTAAGCTCCGAAAGGGGCTTCGCACCTGATTCTATATGCTTTTCCATAAAGGCCTTTGCGTCAGCACGGCTGTTGATGTTAAGTTCAACGGTAATGCTTCCGTAAAGCTCGCTCTTAATGATCTCATCCTTTATGCGCCCGCCGTTGTCGACTATGGAACAAAGCTCGTCATACATATCTTCGGGCTTATGTCTTACCTTTATGCATTCACAGACCACCGGCTTCTTTTCGATCACGTATCCCTTGTTTGTGGCAATGATGTTTATCCCCTGTGCTCTGATAAGAGCAATGTCGCCCACGATTATCTGGCGGCTCACTCCGAAGTCTTTTGCAAGGCTCGTTGCGGAAACCGGTTTGTCGGCTCCTTCCACATTTTTGATTATCTGTGCACGTCTTTCTTCACCGCTCATTGTTTTCCCCCCTTATGATCTGTTCTTATTTGATTAAACAACAAGGCCTTCTCACTGTCAAGACACCCTTCATAACACCGCTTTCGTATATTTATGCAATAAAGAGATAAAGTTTATCCTTTTACGCTTTACTTTTTTAAATCGATGTGATACTCTAACGTTGATGCGGGATACCGTATCTAAATATTTTTGGAGGTACTTGTAATGAAAGGTACAGTTAAGTGGTTCAACAACCAGAAAGGTTACGGATTTATCTCTGACGAATCCGGCAACGATGTTTTCGTTCACTTTTCCGGAATCAACGCAGAAGGCTTCAAGTCTCTTGAAGAGGGCGCTGCAGTTGAGTTCGATGTTCAGGACGGAGCAAAGGGACCTCAGGCCGTTAACGTTACTGTTGTAAAGTAATTTAACACAGGCCGAATCGTTTAATCAGCAACAAACACGATGTGCCTTTTTCGAAATATATACTGTTTTAACACGCAAGATATTTGGAAAATCAGCAATACGGTTTATTGATTAAAATGAGGGGATATCGAGAGATATCAAGACAGAGAAAAGGAAGGGTTTTTACCCTTCCTTTTTTAATGCTTATCTTCTCTTCTTCAGTTCATCATACTTTAAGTTTCCGCCGAAAAGATCCAGCGCACTTCCGACGGTGTAATTTAACCTTCCGCCGGACATCTCCTCTAAGAGCTTTATATCCTCCTCCGAAGAAATCCCGCCTGCGTAGGTTATCACCGCTTTCGTCCTTTCGGATGCATCCGCAAGTATCTTTATAAGCTCCTTATCAAGTCCCGCCTTCTTTCCCTCCACGTCAACTCCGTGAACAAGAAACTCGTCGCAGTATCCGGAAAGCTTCTCAAACAGAGCTTCGTTTACTTCCTCATCGGTAAAGGTCTGCCACCTGTCCGTAACAACAAAGTACTTTCCGTTCTTAAGCCTTGCGCTGAGATCCAGGACTATCCTGTCCTTTCCCACAGCCTTGCAGAGCCTGTCCAGATTGTCAAATCTGACCTTTCCCCCCGAAAAAACAAAACCGGTGACAATAACATGTGAAGCGCCTGCCTTGATGTACTCTAAAGCGTTGTCTGCATTTATACCGCCTCCGACCTGCAATCCCCCCGGAAATGCCCTGAGAGCCGCCATAGCCTGTTCCTTTGTCTTTTCACGATATTCACTGTCGGAGGCATTCAATAAAATGACGTGGGCGCCTTTAAGTCCGTCCCGGGCATAGAGACCTGCGTACCACGCCGCATCCTTATCGGATACGAAATTATCCGTCGCACGGTCTCCCCGGTCGGACAGCGAGCCGCCCACTATCTGTTTTACCCTTCCGTTATGAATATCGATGCAGGGTCTGAATTCCATTTTGTTCTCCTAAATCACCTGACTCATATCGTACATTCCCGCAGGCTTTCCTGCCAGGAATTTGGCGGCCTGTACGGCACCGTTTGCAAATAAAGCCTTGGAATATGCGGTATGTGTTATGGTAATGACCTCGTCATTTCCCGCAAAGATGATCTCGTGATCTCCCACGATGCTTCCGCCTCGAACCGCGGAAATACCGATCTCCTTGGGATCTCTCTTCTGCCTTACCTGAGAGCGGTCATATACATAATGATACTCCGAATCAAGAGCATCGTTAATAGAATCCGCAAGTGCAAGTGCGGTTCCGCTGGGAGCATCCACCTTCTGATTGTGGTGCTTCTCAACGATCTCGATGTCAAAGCCCGCAGGCGCAAGAGTCTTTGAAACCTCCTTAAGCACCTTAAGAAGCATATTTATGCCGAGTGACATGTTTGCGGAACGAAGGACAGCCGTCTTCTCAGAGTGCTTCTTAACCCTTGCAAGCTGCTCCTCCGAAAGGCCTGTGGTGCAAAGGACCAAAGGAAGAGCTCTCTTCTCACAGAAATCGAGAAGTCCGTCCACTGCCTTGGCCGATGCAAAGTCGATCACAACATCCGCATCAACATCGCAGGTATTGATATCCGTAAATACGGGATATGTGTTTGTTTTGATGTGATCTGAAATATCTATTCCCGCAACAATCTCGCAGTCAGGGTCGTTGGCACAGATGCCCGTGATGACCTGGCCCATTTTGCCGTTGCAGCCATGCATTATTATCCTTGTCATAAAAGCCTCCCTTATTTAAGCAGTCCGTAGTTCTCCATGGACTTCTTTAAGCGTGCCAGGTTCTCATCCTCCATGGGTGACAAAGGAAGACGAAGGGGACCTGCGCTGAAGCCCAGAAGATTCATTGCATGCTTAACGGGAATGGGGTTAACCTCGCAGAATAAGGAATCGCAAAGGTCGATAGCTTCAAGCTGAAGCTTTGCAGCCTTCTTAACATCTCCGTCAAGGAAAGCCTGACAGATATCATGAGTCTGCCTGGGAGCTACGTTTGAAAGGACCGAGATAACTCCGAGTCCGCCAAGAGCCATGATGGGAACGATCTGATCGTCGTTTCCGGAATAGATGTCAAGGCATCCGTCCGCAAGTGCCGCAAGCTTTGCGATCTGTGAGATGTTTCCGCTTGCTTCCTTGATGGCAACGATGTTTTCCGTATCCTTTGCAAGCTTTACAGCCGTTGCGGGAGCGATATTGCAGCCCGTACGTCCGGGTACATTGTAAAGGATGCAGGGGATCTTAATGGCATCTGCCGTAGCTTTGAAATGAAGGTATAATCCCTTCTGTGTAGCCTTGTTGTAATAAGGAGAAACAAGAAGAACCGCATCTGCCCCTCTCTCCTCGGCTCCCTTGGAAAGATAGATGGCGGTATCGGTGGCATTTGAACCTGTACCTGCGATAACGGGTAAACGATGATTTACCTTCTTTACACAGTACTCGATAACATCAAGATGCTCCTCATGGGAAAGGGTTGAAG
>JAEEIN010000053.1 GCA_016281385.1 Lachnospiraceae bacterium
GCAGATCTTTCCGACTATGGGAGCTTTCTTCCCCCTGATCAGCACATATCCCTTTCCGGTAAGGCTTCTGGGATATCCGTCCGCATAACCCATGGGAACGGTTGCTACCTTTGTATCCTTATCGCAGGTATAAATGCCGCCATAGCTTATCATGGAACCCTTTTTCAGGGTTTTTACATAAACCACATGGCTGTACCAGGAAAGGACCGGCTTAAGTCCCGCTTTCTTTATATCGACTTCGTCGGAAGGTACAAGGCCGTAAAGGATGATGCCTGCCCTGCACATATCAAAGACCTTGGCATCGTCAATGTCGATGATACCTGCGGAATTGGCGATATGCTTTAATGGAATGGTTCGTCCCGTTTCCTGCTTAATGAGTTCATTGATTTCCCTGAATCTCTTTATCTGCAGTTCTGCATAGGCTTTGTCCGTTTCATCGGCCTTCGACATATGTGAAAATATGCCTTCGGTGACCACATTTTCCAAGGAAAAACAAAGCTTTACGAATTCAACACCGTTTTTATCCGGGGTTACACCGATGCGTCCCATACCGGTATCGACTTTGACGTGGATATAGGCTTTCTTATTAAGCTTTCCTGCAACTTCGTTTAATTCCCTTACTTCATCCTCCCTGAAGGCGGCAACCCTTATCTCGTTTTCAATTAGAGCTTCGTAATCCTCCGGGAATACATATCCTAAAATGAGTATCGGCTTCTTTGCACCTGAATTCTTTATTTCCAGAGCTTCTTCAATTGTGGCGGTGGCGTAACCGTATACTTCCGGCATCTCTTCATAGATGCGTGCAAATTCAACCGCTCCGTGGCCGTAAGCATTTGATTTGATGACACATATCAGTTTGTTGTTTCCGATAAGGTCATAGATGCATTTGATATTGTTTTTTACAAGAGACCGGTCGATAACGGCACAGCCTCTTTTGTGTTTATTGATCAGATCCCGTATTTGCGTTTCCATCTTCGGTGGTCTTCTCCTCCTTAAGCTGAGGAGCCTTTAAAGGTTCCACTTGATATTTCATATCGAATATATTGATCACGTCGGATCCGAAGATATTGTGCATATAGGTGTAGTAATTCTGGTTGCGCTTTGTCTTCTGTTCCTTGCGGACCATTTTCTTTTTAAGCTCGACTCTGATCTCATCGATCCATTTAGTGATCTCTTCGATCTCTGCGGCATTTTCCTGGATCTGCTCGTAGCAGACTTCCATGGTCTCAAGCATCAGCTGATAATTGACTTCATCGATCTGCTTGGGTATCTCATAAAGATCGTCGCCGTATTCGTCGAGTTTGTCGTTACACTCGTTAATGAGACGCTTTTTGTCTTCAAGCTCCTTCTCAACCTTCTTTGAAGGCGTACCGTCACCGATCTCGTTCATTCTTTCAACGATCTCGTCCATCAGCTTCTTCTTAAGGCGCTTGATATCCTTGGTCTCGGTATTCATTTTTCCCTGCTTCTTTAACAGTTCGTTTAACTCACCCTCAAGCCTTTTTATGGTATCCGTAGGCTCCGTCTGGGTAAAGAGCCTGTGCCAGTTGTTATCAAGGGTAAGGATGGGTATCTTCTTGCCCTTCAGGGCTTCCTTGAAATCATCTTCACTTTTGCTCATTTATCTTCTTTTTCCTCGTAACTTTGCGTGATGTTGTAGGAAAGTCTCATTAAAGAATCGGAAAGGTGAACGTTTTCAACAACAATATCATCGGGAACATTAAGATCCACATGGGCGAAATTCCAAAAGGCTTTGACTCCGCAGTTTACAAGCTGCTCGGCCACCTTTACGGCACCCGTCTTTGGGATCGTAAGGACTGCGATATCTATGTCGTTTTCCTTGACAAAGGCTTCCATTTCGTTCATGGGCTGAACGTACATGTCACGGATCTTCTTGCCGTATAAGGCTTCGTTAGAATCGAAGATCCCTTTGAAGTGAAAGCCCCTTCTTTCGAAGTTCATATAGTTGGCAAGGGCCTGCCCGAGGTTACCGGCACCCACGATGATGAGATGATGAGTCTTGTTGATGCCAAGGATCTTTGCAATCTCGTCGTAGAGGTAGCTTACCTTATAGCCGTAACCCTGCTGACCGAATCCGCCGAAATTGTTAAAATCCTGACGTATCTGGGATGCGGTAACTTTCATCAGTTCTGAAAGTTCCTGGGACGAAATGCGTTCAACATTGGAATCCTTAAGTTCTCCCAGATATCTTAAATACCTCGGGAGTCTGGATATGACTGCCTGTGAAATGTTCTTGTCTTCCATGGTCGCCTCCGATTTCTTTATCCTTATGATTATAGGTCATTGTTAAAAATGTGTCAAATAAATAAGACCATAAAAACAACAAAAAAGACATGAGTTCACCCATGTCTTTTTGTGCGTTTTTTAATTATTTTCAGAGGGTGCGGGATCTTCAAAACTGAAGGCTATATCCCCTTGTTCGTTAAGAACAAGATATGCGTCGAAGGATGAACCTTTTTTGCTTATGAAGCCCGACAGTTTATCGGTTCTCTTCTCCTTAAGGAGTTTCACAAACTGCTCCGTCGGAATATCAAGACCTGCGATCTTTCCTGCAAAGAATCTGCATTTTCCTTCTTTTCTTGAGTAATTTGCGCATCTGTAGCCGTTATGTCCTTTAAGTATGCTTCCTCCGCATTTGGGACAGGTTATGTCGGGGATGAGTTCCGGCTCGCTTTGATCGAAACTGAAGGTGATGGAATATTTTCCGGTTTCTTCATCCTTTGTAAGTGCCAAACAGGCATTAAATCTTTTGCCCGATTTGGATTTGAAACCCGATATTTCCGAGGTCTTGCCGCTTGTCAGCAATTCCTTTACCCTTGCCTCTGCGATCTTAACACCGCATATGGTTCCTATCTGGAAATGATCACCTTTGTTGGGATCGTCTTTGTTATAATTTGCACAACCGAATCCGAAGGAGGTTTTCTGTATATCTCCGCCGCAAAAAGGACATTTGACATCCTTGACCACTTTGACTTCCACATTTTCAAAATCAAAAGCGACGCTGTGCTTTCCGGTTTCTTCGTCCTTCTTAAGGATAAGACAGGCATCGAATTTCTTTCCGGTCTTGCTCTTAAAGCCTCTTAAGGTCTGGGTTGCTTTATTGGTAAGAAGTTCCCTGAATTCCGCCTCTGTAAGGGATCGCTGGGCGATCTTTCCAACCGCAAATCTGCAGGAAGAAGGATCGTCGCTCTTAAAATGCTCGCATCCGTATCCGAAGGGAAGGGAAAGGATCTTTCCTCCGCAGTCGGGACAAGTGAGTCCTTCGAGAGGTTCCGGTTCCACACCTTCGAAATCAAAGGAAGTGGTATAATGTCCTTCTTCGTTCTTTGTAAGGACTAAAGCTGCTTTGAAACTCTTCTTTGTTTTGCTTACAAAACCGCTTAATATATCGGTCCTGCCGGTTTCAATGAGCTGCTTGAATTCTTCTTCCGTAAGATCTCTGTTCGCCACACTTCCCACGCTGAATCTGCAGGGATTTTCTTTATTTGTATAATTTGAGCATCCGTATCCGAAAGAAGTTGTGGTGAGTTCGCCGCCGCATTCGGGACATTTGATCCCCAAAGCCTTTCTTGTGGCAGCACCTTTTGAATCTTTTCCTGTGAACTGATGGATATTGGCTGCGATCTGAGAAGTCAGATCGAACTGTATCATCTTGTTTGTTTCACGGCGGATATAATCCTCGAGCTTTGATCGATATTCCTTATCGTCAACCGTTCCGTTTATGATTCCTTCAAGTCCCATTTCCCAGTTTGCTGTCATTTCCGGGTTCAGTAATGAGGGAACCGATAAGTTTACAACTTCATAGATCATCTCTCCCAAAGGTTCCGGAGTGATGATCTGGGATTTGCTCTGATTAAGATATTTTATTCTTACCAGTTTTTCGAGAATCTCGCCCCTGGTAGCGGATGTTCCTATACCCGAGCCTTTTATCTGTTCTCTTAATTCCTCGTCTTCAATAAGCTTACCCGCATTTTCCATTGCGATGATAAGGCTTCCCGAAGTATAACGTTTGGGAGGTGAGGTTTTGCCTTCTTTGATCTCAAAGCCGTTAACCTTAAGGGTATCGCCCTTCCTGACCTTTTCGGCAAATGCAAGAAGTTCTTCCTTTGAGCATCCGCTGTCTTCGTCATCATCATCGCCTTCGTTCTTTTTGGGAATACCAGCAAGTTCAAGATATCCGGGTTTTATAAGTGCTTTCGCGGATGTAAAGAAGGGCTCGTTATCTATCAGTGCTTTGATCTTTAACTGTTTATATTCCGCAGGAGGCAGGAATATGGACAGAAAACGTCTGATTATAAGTTCATATACCGATTTCTGAAGGCTTCCGAGACTTTCTGCAGCCTGAGTCTGTCCGGTAGGGATGATGGCATAGTGATCGGTCACCTTGGAATCGTCCGTATATGCGCTCTTTTCAATGCCTATGTATTTCTTTTCGTTAAGGATGCTTTCTGCAAACGAAGCATAGGGCTGATATCTCTTAAGTCCCGAAATGTTCTTGCTGATCTCCTTTGCTACCGCTGTCGTTAAAACACGGGCATCGGTACGGGGATAAGTCGTCAGTTTCTTTTCGTAAAGTTCCTGGATAACGTCAAGAGTCTGAGCGGGGCTTATCTTAAAGAGCTTTGAACATTCCGACTGAAGCTCCGCAAGGTTAAAGAGCAAGGGTGCTCTCTTCTTTGAAACACCGCTTTCCATTTCGGCAATGACAGCATCCTTACCGGAAAGCTCATGGATCAATGCCTTGGCGCTTTCTTCTTTCTTAAAGCCGTTTTCTTTGTACAAAAGGGGTGAATCAAGGTATTTTGAACCTTCCACACCCCTCCATTCACCGAGGAATCCTGCCTCGGAAAAATTACCCATTACACGGTAAAAGGGCGTTTCAACAAAGTTTCTTATCTCCCGCTCTCTGTTTACGACCATACCAAGAACGCAGGTCATAACACGTCCCACGGCGATTGCAGTATAATTCTGAGTTGCCGCTGCATCATTGATAAGTCGCCCATATTTCACGGAAAGTGCACGGGAAAAGTTAATGCCCAGGCTGTAGTCTTCGATAGTACGCATGATACCCGAGCGTCCCAGAAGGTCGTAGGCTTCCATGGGCTTGGCTTCTTTGATGCCACGCAGTATCTCTTCGTCCGTCTGTGAATCGATCCAGACACGAAGCTCAGTCATTCCGGGGCGGACTCCGCCGTAATTTCTGATGTTCTCTTCGATGGTCTGTCCTTCTTTTCCCGAGTCGCCTGCCCAGTAGACAGTGTCGATATCATCCCTGTGAAGAAGGCGGTTTACCAGAGCATACTGATCTTTAGAACGCTCGATAACGCCGTATTTGTAATCTTTGGGTAAAAAGGGAAGATCTTCAAGATGCCACTTTTTGTAGCGTTCGTCATAACTCTCCGGGTATAACATCTCGACCAGATGTCCGAAACACCAGGAGATAACATAGGTATCGTTTTCTATAAATCCGTTATTGTTACCGTTTACTTTAAGAACCCTGGCAAAATCTCTTGCTACCGAGGGTTTCTCAGTTATTATCAGTTTCTTTCCCACTGTAAATACCTTTCATTAAAACCGTTACATTCTGTCAAGCAAAACAAGCTTTAAGCTCTTGCTGACTTTGCCTTCAAGTGTGAGTTTTTCATCAAATCTCGATGCAGCAAAAACAAACACCTCATCGGTGGGAAGCTGTGCTTTGTCTGCACAGAACATAAGCCATTCGTAATCTTCGTAAGTAAACATGGGCTTATCAAAATTGCAGATACCAAGGCTTGCCATGCCTTCCTCGTTGTAAGCAACGATATCGATGGTACCCGGCTTACCGACCCAGGTACCGAAGGAATCAGCCTTTATCGCAAGACGCCCTTTTTCGTTTTCTTTTACCATATATTCAAGACATATTTCGGGGAAATATCTCTGAACATGGTTCTTTAAGGTGGGAGCAACCACCGTTTTATAAAACTCTTCCGGGGAGAGATAATCTAACAGACTTAAATTCTTGTATAAAAATGAGTAAGTAAAATCAACATAATGATCCGAAATGGCATATATACCCTTCTGGGCAAAATCCCGGCCCTCCGTATCCACGGAAAAGACCTTCTTTACCAGCTCAAGACTCATTAAGTTCTTTAAATAAACGCTTATTTTTGCACGTGAAAAATCAGTGTGATCGTAAAGATCGTTAAGTTTAAACTTTCCTTCCGAAAGTGCGGAAAGGATCGTTGAATAAATACCGGTCTCCCTTAACTCCTCGCTTACAAGGTCAAAGCCCGTATTATGAAGTGGACCATTGTTTCTTATGATCTTTCTGATGATGTTTTCCTTAACTGAAAGCTTCTGTTCAAAGCAGGCCCAAAGACCGGGCATACCGCCGAGGATCGCCCATACATAGGCACATTCCTCGTTTGAATAAAGGGGGAAATACTCTTTAAGGTCATAGAAAGTAAGCTCTTTAAGCTTTATAAAGCCCGAAAGCTCAAAGGCAGTCTCTCCTATCTTTGAAACCATGGTATTTTCCACAAATTCAACGGATGAGCTTGAAAGAACAACAAGATATTCCTTATTGTTCCAGGAGTTGTGGATAAAGGAAATAAGTTCTTCCATAAATCCCGGACAGCTCTTGATTATATGCTGGAATTCATCTATGACGATGACTTTTTTCTGAGTGTGATCCCTTCCCAGGGCAGAAAAAACTTCGGAGAATTCCGGATATTTCATGGTCTTTATCCCAAGGGATGCAAGCCAGTATCCGAAACGGTATTTGTGTTCTTTTTCCGATGCGGGGGCAGCACAATAATAGAATCCCGGCTTATCCTCCATGAATTCCTTTAAAAGTGTTGTTTTTCCCACATAACGTTTTCCGTAAAGTACCAGAATCTGGCTCTTTGGACGGTCGTAATAGGTATTTAATTGTTTAATCTCCGAATTACGTCCGATGATCATTTGTAACCCGTTCCCCCGTTATCAGATCATTCTTAAAAGCAGTTCGTCCATGGCTTCTTTATCAATGGGCCTTCCGAGGAAATAACCCTGGATAAGGTCGCAGGACATGTCCTTGAGGGCTCTCAGCTGTTCGTCCGTTTCAACACCCTCAGCTACGGTCTTAAATCCCAGATCCTGGGACATGTTGATGATGGAACTTACGATGATGCCCGTGGATCTGTCGTTATTTAATGTATCAATAAATGATTTGTCTATCTTTATCGTGTCTGCGGGCAGCTTCTTTAAGTAGGATAAAGAAGAATAACCCGTACCGAAATCATCGATGGAAATGCGGATACCGAAGTCTCTTAACTCTTCCATCTTTTCGCAGACATTGTAATACTCGTCGATAAGTACGCTCTCCGTAAGCTCTATCTCAAGGTCTTCGGGATTCATGTCATACTTGTATAATGTATTTATGATCTTGTTTACGAAGTCGTGTTGTCTGAACTGGATCGAGGAAATGTTTACGGAAAGGATCATATCTATTCCGTAACGAAGCTTCCAGTCCATATATGTCCGGATACTCTCTTCAAGGACCCAGTCACCCAGAGGAACGATCACTCCGATCCGCTCCGCAATGGGGATGAATGCTGCGGGGGAAATGAACTTGCCCGTTTCGTCCTTCCAGCGGATAAGTGCCTCTACCCCTCTTAATTCATTGGTATCCGAATAGTACTGGGGCTGATAATTCAGATGAAAAGCCCCTTCCTTTACGGCATCCTTTAACTTGTTTTCAAAATTTACCGCTTCTTTAAATTCTTCAAGGACCTTTGAATCGTAGTAGCCGATATTGTTCTTTCCGTTTTCCTTTACCCTTACCATGACAACTTCGGCACAGTTGCAAAGCTCAAGAGCCATATCCGCAGCTTCGGGATACTCGGCCACACCAATACTTACGGTAAGGGTCACTTCGGAACCGTTTGTAAGCTTGATGGGATCCTTTAAGAATTCCTTTATCTCCTCGTAAACCGATTCAACCGACTTTGTGCCAACGGGATCGAATATGGCAAGTGAATAGATATCACCGTCAAACCTTGCACCGATGATGGAATCGTTGTCCGTGAGACTGTTTAAGAAAAGTCCGAAGGCCTGTATGACCTCATCACCGATGATGATACCCATACTGTCGTTGATCTTATGGAAATCATCGATATTGATCATCAGGACACTTATAACAGCCTTCTCGGCAGAGGCTTTTTCAATGAATTCTCCCAGCCTTTGAACATAGTAATTACGATTGAAGAGATTTGTCATCAGATCGTAATATGCCATGTAAGAAAGGTCTTTTTTCAGTTTTTCTTCTTTTGAGACATCTGTGAAAGTAAGAAGTTTTTCTCTGACCTTACCGGCACCGTCGTAATAGATGTTGGCATCAAGCTTAAGATACGTCTTCTTATCCCTAAGAAGAATAAGAGTCGAATCGCTTGACTTGCCGGTCTTTTCCAAAAAGAAAGCGTCCCGCACCCGTTCACGGTACTCCTCGTCCACAAGGTCGAGAGCACGTAAAAGGTCCGAGTAGTCATTCAGAATGAAATCATAATAATCATTCCAGTGCCCGAAGGTCTTTAAAAGACCTGATTCGGGACTGAAATAGATAAATACTTTATTGGAAGCTTCACAAATTATTTTATAGATCTTTTCGTTGGCGACGTAAGTCTTGTTCATCGCCGTAAGCATATCTATCTGGTAGCGAAGATCGTCCATACCTTAAGTAACCCCTCGTTTACGAATTTATCACTTCTTTGTGATATAACCCTGAGCCTTTAAAAGCTCTGCGCAGAGAACCGCACCGCCTGCTGCGCCTCGTACAGTGTTGTGGGAAAGGCCCACAAACTTGTAATCGTAAACAAAGTCCTCACGAAGACGGCCGATGCTGATGCCCATACCGTTTTCTCTGTCAACATCCAAAGCTACCTGTGGACGGTTGTCTTCTTCAAGATATGTGATGAACTGCTTGGGTGCTGAAGGAAGGTTGAGTTCCTGGGGAGCGCCCTTTGCGTTCTTAAGTGCTTCGATAAGCTGTTCCTTGGTGGGCTTTTTCTTAAACTTTACAAATACGGAAGCGGTATGACCGTTAAGAACGGGAACGCGGATACACTGGGATGTGATCACAAGACCTTCCTTCTTCTTAATGGTTCCGTTTTCAAGTGTTCCCAGAACCTTTAAAGGCTCCTGCTCGGACTTCTCTTCTTCGCCTGAAATGAAAGGAATGATGTTTCCTACCATCTCGGGCCAGTCCTTAAAGGTCTTTCCTGCACCTGAAATAGCCTGATATGTGGAAGCGACTACTTCGTAAGGCTCAAACTCGCTCCATGCCCAGAGTGCGGGTGTATATGACTGAATGGAACAGTTGGGCTTAACGCAGATAAAGCCCTTTGTTGTACCAAGTCTCTTCTTCTGTGTCTCGATAAGTGCGGTATGTGCGGAGTTGATCTCCGGAACTACCATGGGAACATCGGGTGTCCATCTGTGAGCGGAGTTGTTGGAAACAACGGGGGTTTCGGTCTTTGCATACTCCTCTTCGATAGCGCGGATCTCGTCCTTGGACATGTCAACTGCGGAAAAACAAAAATCCACTTCCTTAGCAACGTCAGCTACATCCGTAACGTCCTTTACAACAATTTTCTTAACTGCTTCGGGCATGGGTGTTGTCATCTTCCAACGGTCACCTACCGCATCCTCATAGGTCTTTCCAGCCGACCTGGGGCTTGCTGCGATCGTTGTTACCTCGAACCAGGGGTGGTTTTCAAGCAAAGATATGAATCTCTGACCAACCATTCCCGTTCCGCCCAAAATACCTACTTTTAACTTTTCCATCTTCTTTATCCTCCGGTTTTATTTTAATCCTTTTAAAAATGCTCGTTCTGTTTCAATGGCTTTTTTCATTACTTCAGGTCCCGGTGCTCCGGGGGTGAGACGTTTCTCGACGCAGGTCTTTAATGATATTGCGTCATACACGTCGCTTTCAAACATCTCGCTGAAGCCCTTAAGCTCGTTTAGTTTCATATCATCAATGGCAATGCCCTTATCTATGCAGAATAAAACTATCTCTCCTATGACTCTGTGTGCATCTCTGAAAGGCATACCCTTCTTTACAAGATAATCCGCCGCATCGGTGGCATTGGTAAAGCCATTTACGGCACTTTTAGCCATCACATCCTTGTTAAACTTTGTGGTTGCCAGCATACCCGTAAAGAGATGTATGCAGTTTTTTACGGTTTCAAAGGCATCAAAGGAAAGTTCCTTATCCTCCTGCATATCTTTGTTATACGCAAGGGGAATGCCCTTCATGGTCGTAAGGATACTCATAAGTGAAGCATAAACCCGTCCTGTCTTGCCCCTTACAAGCTCCGCAATATCCGGGTTCTTCTTCTGGGGCATGATGGATGATCCGGTTGAGAATCCGTCATCAAGTTCGATGAATCTGTATTCGTTGGAATTCCAGATGATCATTTCCTCGCAGAAGCGGCTTAAATGCATCATGATAATTGAGCATGCGCTTAAAAACTCTATTAGATAATCCCTGTCTGATACCGAATCCATGGAGTTTACGGTAGGACCGTAAAAAGAAAGCTCCCTTGCAACGAATTCCCTGTCCAAAGGATAGGTGGTTCCCGCCAAAGCTCCCGCTCCCAGGGGACAGAAATTCATTCTTTCATATATGTCGTCAAGCCTTGTAACGTCTCGCTTAAACATTTCAAAATAAGCTCCGAGATGATGGGCAAGAGTCACGGGCTGAGCCTTCTGAAGATGGGTAAATCCCGGCATATAGGTCTCAAGATTGTCTTCCATAATGCCAAGGATCACTTCCAAAAGGCCTTTAAGTTCATCCTTAACAAGAAGGACCTGCTTTCTTGTATAAAGCCTCATATCCAGGGCTACCTGATCGTTTCGGCTTCTGCCGGTATGAAGCTTCTTTCCGGTGTCGCCGATCCTGTCAATGAGATTGGCCTCCATAAAGGAATGGATATCTTCATACTTATCGGTGATCACAAGATTCCCGGCGTGAACATCATTCCTTATGGCATCCAGGCCTTCGGTTATATCCTTGCATTCTTCGTCGGTTATTATACCCACGGACGCAAGCATTTTTGCATGTGCTATACTTCCGTCGGTATCTTCGTCAAGCATCTTTTGGTCGAATCCTATTGATGCGTTAAATTTGTAAACAAGGTCGTCTGTTTCCTTTGTAAAACGACCGCCCCAGAGCTGAGCCATGCACCTGTCTCCTTTGGTCCCAAAATTAAATCTAATTTTAGCATAACCCCATGTCATATTCAATAAAAAAGGGTTAAAAAAACAACAAAAAAAGGACGGGATTTCCGTCCTTTTTAATGAATTTTCAAGCTCCCGGCCGGATTCGAACCGGCGACCTACGCATTACGAATGCGTTGCTCTACCAGCTGAGCCACGGAAGCCTGCTTTCGCAACAAGGCTTATTATATCCAAACAACTTAAGTTTGGCAAGGATAAGTTTATACATTAAAGCATTTTTTTAAGAAGCTTGAAGGATAAAGGAGCCATCTTTACCGATAACTTCGGCCTGGGATCATCCTTCTTTGCGGTAACCTTAAATGCCTTTGAAGAAAGGTTGTGCTTTCCGCCGAATCTCTTCTCTTCCGTGTCAAGGATCTCGATATAACTTGTCTTCTCTTCGAGACTTAAGTTAACCTCGTGCTCATAATTCGAGAAGTTGCCGATAACGATCAATTCATCGAGCTTGCCCTTTCTCTTAAAGGAAACCGTTGAGTGTTCGGAATCGATGGCGTCGATCCATTCAAAGCCTTCCCTTGAGTTGTCGTATTCATAGAGAGCCTTTTCTTCAAAATACAGGTCTATGAGAGCCTTCATCAGTTCATCAAGACCGGGATCGTTGAAGTCATAAAAAGGAATGCTCTTCTTATCGGGTCCGAAGAACAAAGTACAAAGTACAAGCTTGATCTCCCTTACCTTCTCTTCAAAGGGACCGGGCATAAACTCGCACATTCTGAACTCGTCCGTTCCGTAGGTTTCCCTGGGAAGGCATAAGAAGAACTCTTCGCAATAAGCGTTCAATACCATGTTGGTAAGCTCCGAATGATGTACGCACCTTACCATGGGATCGTTACTCATATAAGCAGTAAGCATCGTATGGAAGTTATTGCTTAACTTAAAGTCAAAACCGAACCCGTCTTCTTCCGGGATCTTTGTAAGATCGTTTGAATAATATGAATCTGCCGCGATAGTCACAATTTCGGGATGCTTCTTATGAAGGATGGAATTTAAGTGCTTTAACAGTTCCTCGCCTCCGGGATTCTCGGGACCGCCGAACATATTGGTGGCATAATCTCCGTCAGTATGACCGTAGCTTAAATATCTTATCCTGTCGGTTCCCTTGATGACAAGACCGTCTGCGTGGAAATTCTTTACATAGAAGAATGCGGCGCTGATAAGATAGTTTCTTACATATTTATTGTTGAAATTAAAGGTGATAAGTCCTGCCGTTTCACGGTCATCCTCAGCTTCGTAAAGCTTTCTGCCGTCAAAGCCCTTCAATCCTTCCTGATCGGGAATGAAAGAAGAAAGATCGATGGTAAAGAATACGGGGATACCGTTTTCATGTATGCTGTTAACGGCCTTTTTAACGGTGGTAACAGACATATCCTCGTTACTTAACGCAAATAAGGACAGAACACCTTTCTCACAGTTTTCCTTGTTTGAAAACATGGAAAGATTGTTAAGGGAAACCGCCGTATAGCGTTTATCTTTAATGAATCTGACAAGCTTCTCGGAAAATACCGAATCAGCCATTCCCATCTCATAGAAATCACGGAAATCAAGATCTCCGAGGAGGAAGGGCTTGTCGTGATCCTTAAAGCCCTTGTATGTGGTAAGAAACTTTGTATCCGACCAGGAAAAATAATCGTTTTCCGGAACAACGCAGGCAGTGCCGCGACCGTATTCGATCTCGCGGGCAAAAGGATCACGCTTTAAGTATGTAAGACCGCTTCTTAACTTGATCTCGTATTTATAAAGCGTACCTGCGGGAAGTCTGGGCACAAAGATTGAAAATACACCGTTTTCACCGATACGGGACATCTGACTGATACGTCCGTCCCATCCGTTAAAGTCGCTTACCACACTGACACGTTCAGCCATGGGAGCATAAACAGTAAAGAGTGTACCCCTTATGCCCTTTACATCCGTTTCCTTAGCACCGAAATGATCGTACATATCGTATAAAACACCGGCGTAAAGCTTCTCAAAAACGGCTTTATCGGGCTTGGGAAGCACATTGTAGCATTCGGCAAAACGCTTCTTACTTCCGTCCTCATAGGTAACTGTATATTCATACTCGGGAATGTCCTTATCGTTTGTCCAATAAGCAAAGAATCCCTCATCATCTGCAAGCTCCATATCGAACTTAAGACCTGAACTTAAGATGGATATACTGCAGGCAGATGCTCCGGGGAAAAATGCCTGAATAAGACTGCCGCCCTGAACGGAGTGCTTGCCCAGGATCTCGTGGGGATGATCGCACTCTGAATAAATGATACTTTCTATCTCGGGCCAGTTCATCATTTTGTAAAGCTTATTGTCCATAATCCATTTCCTCTTTATCTTTTTCAGATTTCATGTATAAACAAACCGCTTAAGAGCTTGGGTTCAAACCAGGTTGACTTGGGTGGCATCAAAAGTCCCGCATCTGCAACCGAAAACAGCTCGCTTATTGAAGTGGGATACATACAGAATGCAACCTTTGAATCCGTTTTAAGGCGCTTCTTTAACTCTTTTACTCCCCTTATTCCACCCACAAAGTCGATCCTTGGATCGGTCTTGGGGTCACTTATTCCAAGAACCGGGGTCAGCAGATGATCCTGAAGTACCGATACATCCAGACTCTTAACGGGATCTTTGGAAAGAAGTCCGTCCTTTAAAGAGATCCTGTATTCCCTGTCCTCAAGATACATATAGATATCGCCCTTCTTTGCGGGCTTATCATCCGTTACCGGAATCTCTTCCACATCAAAATCCGAGGAAACCGCCGAAAGAAATTCAGAAACCGAAAGGCCGTTTAAATCCTTTACGACACGGTTATAATCCATGATCATAAGCTCGCTGTCGGGAAAAACAACACTTAAGAAATAATCCTTCTCCTCGTTTCCCGAGATCACGTTACCGCTTCTGTTAAGTGAAACCTTAACTGCGGAAGCACAGCGGTGATGCCCGTCTGCAATATATAGATTGGGAACAGACTTAAACTCATCTTCTATCTTTGCGATCAGATCACTGTCGGTGATCTCCCAGCAACGCTGAAGCACATCGTTGTTTTTGAAAGAACAATAAGGCTCGGCTTTCTTTACTTCTTCAAATATCTTATTCAAGCTTTCTTTGTTTCTGTAAGCTAAAAAGATGGGACCGGTCTGGGCACTTAAGGAATCCACGTGACGGATACGGTCCTGCTCCTTCTCTGCCCTGGTGTTTTCATGCTTCTTGATAACACCGGTCACATATTCGTTAACGGAAGCCGTACAAACAAGACCTGTCTGGGCACGTCCGTTCATCGTCTGTTCGTAGAGATAGAAAGCGGGGGCTTCATCTTTGATAAATTCTCCCTTTGAAAGCTTCTCTTCGTAGAGTTCACGGGCCTTTGCGTAAACACGATCGTCATAGGTGCTTACATCCTTTGGAAAAACTGTCTCGGCTCTGTCTATTTTTAAAAAGGAATCGGGATTTTCTTTCACATATTCCGTTGCTTCCTCACGGTTAAAAACGTCATATGGTAAAGCTGCGATGGCGTCTTCCCGGCCCTTTGCCGGTCTGACAGCCCTGAAAGGTCTGATGGTTGCCATAAAAACCTCCGTAAGATTTATAAAGATATTTTATCAAAAATTAATTTAAAGAACAATATAAAGGTGCTATGATGTAAGCAATAATTTAAGGAGGTACACAGACAAAAATGGATAAAGAAGAATTTAAGAAACAGAACAGATATATCTACGAGAAGGTTTCAACCTATGCGGATGAAGTGTTAAACGGAATCGATCCCCAGAAGACACAGATTTCCTTCCAGCTTGAAAAGTTAAAGCCTATGATGGAAACCCTGGCTATAGAACTCGAGACCACCGTTGAAGACATCTTCATAAGATACATGGATCACGCTTCCGTAGTATCCGTCGGTGAAGAAAAGAAATTCCAGTCCACTATGGGAAATATGAATTCATATGGTGACTATATGGAGTTCGAAAAATTCTGATTTTAAATAAAAAAGGGCCCGGATCGGGCCCTTTTTAAATGCTTATTTAACTACTCTTACCTTAAATACGCCGTCAATGGCTTCAAGCTTCTTAACGATCTCATCTGTTGCGGGATCGTCAACATCAAGCATGGTATATGCAACCTCACCCTTTGATTTGCTTAAAAGGTCTGATACGTTGATGCCTTCGTCACCGAAGGATGCGGTGAACTTGGTGATCATGTTTGCAACGTTTTTGTGGAATATGGCAACTCTTCCCTGCTTCTGGGGAACACCCATGTCTACAGCGGGGTAATTTACGGAGTTTTTGATGTTACCGTTTTCAAGGTAATCCATCATCTCCAGAACCGCCATCTTTGCACAGTTATCTTCAGATTCCTCTGTCGAAGCTCCAAGATGAGGAGTTACGATACAGCCCTTTGCACCAACGGTTGTGGTGTTAGGGAAATCCGAAACATATTTTGCAAGCTTGCCCTTGGAAAGTGCATCTACAACTGCTTCTTCATCAACAAGAAGGTCACGTGCGAAGTTAAGAAGTACCGTGGTGGGCTTCATAAGGTTGATGGCATCCGCATTTACCATCTTCTTGGTGGAATCAAGAAGCGGAACATGAATTGTGATGTAATCACACTCTTTATAGATCTCATTTACATCTGTGATGTGCTTTACCTGTCTGTTGAGGCTCCATGCAGCATTGATGGAAATGTAGGGATCGTATCCGTATACTTCCATTCCCATATGGATCGCAGCGTTAGCAACCAAAGCACCGATGGCACCAAGGCCGATAACACCTAATTTCTTTCCCTTGATCTCGGTTCCTGCATAATTTTTCTTCTGCTTTTCTGCTGTTTTTGCAATATTTACATCATCCTGATTCTCAAGGCACCAGTTGATACCGCCTACGATATCTCTGGCTGCATAAAGCATTCCTGCAAAAACAAGCTCTTTAACACC
>JAEEIN010000054.1 GCA_016281385.1 Lachnospiraceae bacterium
AATGACTGTGTCTTCCCCAGCTCGCCGCATCTACTAAACTCAAGACCTTTGCTCAGGGCGAAAACCTCCCGTGACGAACTCACCCCGTAAAGGGCACGGGGCTCAGACAATGTCCCGTGAGGTTTTTGATCAAAGGCCTTTCGTTAAGGGCTGCTGGCGGGGCTGCGTAAGCCACAGTCATTCCGCCCTTTCTCACGGCTGTTCACCCTGCGACAGGCCCCTTCCGTTGAATTCACGGCCGTCCTCACAGCCTTCATATACGGGTGGCGTCACATGGGTGGCACCAAGGGAGTTGAGAACGGTTGCTTTTCAAACCGTGAACTTGTCTGACCGACTGGCACCCATGGACGACAGGACCCGTTTGAAAACGTACATAAAACGGCCGTGTTGAAAATGCTAAAAAAAGTGGCGGAATGTAGGTTTTTGCGGTACAATATCTCATGATAATGCCTTACTATGCGCAGGGCGGAAGGAACGGGATTTTATGAAGAAAAACGGTCTTAAGAAATTCATAAAAATATCGGCGGTTTTGCTTACGGTTCTTTTTGTTATCATGAAGATCGCGGCGGTCTGCAAGAAGCGTGAAGAAGCTCAGGATCCGGAGATGAAGAAGGACGCTTACGACGGTGCGGGAAAGACGGTCTTTGATAACGAGCCCACTTTTTATGCGGCATATCTCAAGAGATTTTTCGATGTGTTTGTGTCCTTTATGGGGCTGGTGATCCTGGCTCCCGTGTTTGGTATCATTTCGCTTTTGATATACATTGACGATCCCGGTCCCGTTCTTTTTACGCAAAAGAGAGTCGGGAAGAATAAAACATTCTTTAAGCTTCATAAGTTCCGTTCCATGAAGATGTGCACTCCTCATGATACTCCCACACATCTTCTTGAAAATCCCGAGCAGTATATAACGAAGGTGGGGAAGGTGCTTAGAAAGTACAGTCTAGATGAGCTGCCTCAGATCTGGGACATCTTTGTTGGCAATCTTTCCATCATAGGTCCCAGGCCTGCGCTTTGGAATCAGGCGGATCTTGTGGCGGAGAGAGATAAGTACGGTGCCAACGACGTACTTCCCGGTCTTACGGGCTGGGCTCAGATAAACGGACGTGACGAGCTTGAGATCCCTGTGAAGGCACGGTTTGACGGCGAGTACTGCGAGAAGCTGAGAAGCGATTCTGTCAGCGGTCTGATCATGGATCTTAAGTGCTTCTTCGGAACCTTCAAGTCTGTGTTTGCGGCAGATGGAGTTGTTGAAGGCGGTACCGGTGAGATGAAGAAAACGGGCCGTGACTATACAGAGGGAAAGACCGATGAAGAACTTATCGGAACCATAGGTTTCGGCGGACCGGTCACTCCCGACATTAAGGCAAGAAAGAAGGTGCTCATCACCGGAGCAGGCTCCTATATCGGTGAGTACTTTGAGAAATACGCGGAAACGAATTACCCCGACAACTTTGAGATCTATTCCCTTGATATGCAGGATCCTTCCTGGAGGGAATACAGCTTTAAACCCTATGACATTGTTTATCATGTTGCGGGCATAGCTCATGCGGATGTGGGCAATGTTTCCGAGGATGTAAAAAGAAAATACTACGAGGTCAATACGGACCTTGCGGTGGAAACCGCAAAGAAGGCCAAGGCCGATGGTGTAAAGGAATTCATCTTCATGTCTTCGGCCATCGTCTATGGTGATTCGGCTCCCTTTGGACAGAGCAAATTCATAAATGAGTTTACGGTTCCGAAAGCTGCCAACTTCTACGGTGACTCAAAGCTTCAGGCGGATGTTGCGGTAAGGGAACTGGGAGATGATGACTTTAAGGTCATCGTTTTAAGACCGCCCATGATCTACGGAAAGGGAAGCAAGGGCAATTACCCCACTCTTGCAAAGTTTGCAAAGAAGCTTCCGGTATTTCCCAGAGTATATAATGAGCGCTCAATGCTCTATATCGAGAACCTCTGCGAGTTTCTCTGCAAGGTAATGCTGGTGGATGTTAAGCAGCCCGAAACGGTACTGATCCCCCAGAATGCGGAGTGGACCACAACCTCCGATATGGTTGAGAAGATCGCCTGCACGGCAGGTTCAAATATTGTTGTTTCGGGTATCTTTAAGCCATGTGTTGTTCTTGCATCGAAGGTTCCGGGAAAGATCGGCGGACTTGTGAACAAGGCCTTCGGAAACCTCACATATGTGCATGAACTTTCCGAGTATGAGGGCATAGATTACAGGGTAAAGAGCCTTGATGAGTCCATAGACGAGACGGAAGGCGCACCGAAACCCAAGGATTTCAGAACCCCTCTTGTTTCTGTCGTCACCGTTTCTTACAACAGTGAAAAGACCATAAGAAGAACAATAGAATCGGTCCTTAACCAGACCTATACGAATATCGAGTATCGCATCGTTGACGGACTTTCCTCCGACAACACCGTGGCCATCGCCCACGAGTATGATGAGGCCTTCAGAGAAAAGGGCATGACCTACATCATCACCAGCGAGAAAGACAACGGTATTTACGATGCCATGAACAAGGGTATCGAGGATGCCACGGGAGAACTGATCGGCATAATCAACAGCGATGACTGCTATAAAGCCGATGCGGTTGAGACCGCTGTCCTTTATTACAACAAAACGGGCTTTGATTATTTCTATGCAGACATTAACCTGGTCAAGGAAGACGGAAACGTGATCATCAAGCATTCAAGAAGGGATCGCTTCCCCACCAGCAGGCATTGGAATCATCCCACAAGTTTTGTTACAAAGGAGACCTATGAAGAGCTGGGTACCTTTAAATGCGAAGGTATACATGATGATTTTGAGTTCTTCTTAAGGGTTAGAAAAGCAGGCAAGAAGCTTGTTGTTGTAAATCAGGTACTGGCAGATTTCAATACCGGCGGAGTAAGCAACGACAAGTCTTTTGAAAAGTGTAAAAAGCGGGTATTCGACCGCTACAGATGTTATACCGAAAACGGCTACAGCTTCCTTTACTTCTGGGAATGTGTGGCCATTGAAGCTGCAAAATACATTTTGAGCTAGTGAGGATTCAATGTTTAAGAGCAACTGTTTTCTCCCCCGGATCCTTATGGATCTTTGCAAAGTGAAGAAGGGTAAAAACTTAAGGCTTATTGGCTGGCCCTTTGTTTTTCGGTTTAAGAATGCGTCGGTGACCATCGGAAACGACGTATCCATCAACAGTAACTTCTGGTCAAACCTTCTGGGCGTTTATCAGCGCACCATCATCGTTGCCAGAGGAACGGGAAAGATAAAGATCGGTAACGACGTGGGCATATCCGGTTCCACAATCTATGCCTGGGATGATATCGAGATCGGAGATAAGTGTATAATCGGTGTTAACACCAAGATCGTGGACACTGATTTTCATCCCATCGACCCGGTGGCAAGGCAGGATAAGGACTATCACTCAAAGGTTGCCTGCAAGCCCGTCAAGATCGGGAAGAACGTGTTCATAGGCATGAATACCCTGATCCTCAAGGGCACCGAGATCGGAGATAACTGTGTTGTGGGAGCGGGCTCTGTGGTGAGCGGTAAGTTCCCCGAGAATTCGGTCATTGCCGGAAATCCTGCGAAAGTGATCAGAAGTATCTGATGGGTGACTGCATGAAGAAGATAATGGTTTTCATCGGCGTGTATCTGCCGGGAAAAAAGTATGGCGGACCCGTCACCAGCATAAGAAATTTCACGGAGGCTCTGGGAGATGACTACTCTGTCAGGATAGTCACCACCAACCATGATTTCTGCGAAAGGGAAGCCTACAAAGATATAAACGAAGGCTGGAACAGGGTTGGCAAGGCGGATGTGCTTTACCTCCCTGACGAGGGGCTTTCATTTGAAAATCTCAAAGGCCTTTTGGAAGAAGAACGCCCGGATATCATTTATGCATCCGGTGTCATGAACATAAAGGTTAATCACGGAATGTTCAAAGCCGCAAAGGCAGTGGGGATACCGATCCTTCTGGCTCCCCGTGGAGACATCTGTGACAACGCCATAAACATAAAGCGCTGGAAGAAGATACCGTTCTTAACGGTGTCACGCATCACGAAGCTTTTTGACGGAATGTATTTCCAGGCAACTGCGGAAGAAGAAAGGACAAACTTAAAGAAATACCTTAAGATTCCGGATGATCGGATCTTTCTTCTTCAGAACATATCCGCGGAGCAGGTCCTTAAGACCGATATCAAAAAGAACGCGGGAAGCCTTCGTGCGGTTTTCATATCAAGGATCCACATGAAGAAAAATCTTCTTGCTGCAATTCAGGCCGTAAACGCAATGACATCGGAGGTCACCTTCGATATCTTCGGACCGGTTGAGGAAGAAGAATATTATGAAAAGTGTAAGGAAGAAATGGAGAAGGCTCCGAAAAACGTAAAGGTCTCTTACAAGGGGATGCTCAAACCCGGTGAGGCGGGAGAGAAGTTTTCGGAATACGATTGTTTTGTTTTTCCTACCCTTACGGAAAATTACGGGCATGTGATAGCTGAGGCGCTTATGCATGACTGCCCCGTGGTTCTGAGCAAAGGGACAACCCCCTGGGAGGATCTTGAATCGGAAGGGGCCGGATATCTGGTGGAGCTTACGGATATTGAGGGCTACACCGCGGCTCTTGAGAAGATCGCAGCCCTGGATGGGGCGGAGTATAAAGAACTTGTTGATCGGGTGAGAGGATACGTGGACAAAAAGATCTCACTTAAGGATCTTAGGAACAAATATAAAGAAATGCTGGAGGAGATAATGCAATGAAGATAGCGGTTGTGGGTACAGGTTATGTAGGAATGTCAATGGCGACACTTTTGTCGGTACACAACAAGGTTTATGCGGTGGACATAGTTCCCGAGAAGGTTGAGAAGATCAATAAGAGGATCTCACCCATCGCGGACGACAAGATCGAAGAGTTTTTTGCTACAAAGACCCTTGATCTTACGGCGATCACGGATGCGGACAGTATCTATCCCGAGGTTGATTACGTCATAGTTTCAACTCCCACCAATTACGATCCCGTGAAGAACTATTTCGACACTTCTTCAGTTGAGAGCGTCATCAAGGCCGTTACAAAGACGGGCTCAAAGGCAACCATCGTTGTAAAGAGTACCGTTCCCGTAGGATTTACAAAGAGAATTGCTAAGGAAGCAGGTACGGACAAGCTGATCTTTGCGCCGGAGTTCCTTCGTGAAGGCAAGGCTCTTTACGATAACCTTCATCCTTCAAGGATCATCGTGGGCGTGGATAAGGAAAACGAGGATCAGGTAAAGAAGGCCGAGATTTTCGCAAAACTCCTTTCGGACTCATCGGAAGAAGAAAACACGCCGATACTTATAATGGGCAGTACGGAAGCAGAGGCTGTAAAGCTCTTTGCAAATACATATCTTGCATTGAGAGTAAGCTACTTCAACGAGCTTGATACCTATGCGGAAAGTAAAGGACTTGACACTGCCGATATCATCAACGTGGTATGTCTTGATCCCATAATCGGAAGCCACTACAATAACCCTTCCTTCGGCTACGGCGGTTATTGTCTTCCCAAGGATTCCAAGCAGCTTCTGGCAAACTTTAACGATGTTCCCCAGAACCTTATCGAGGCCATCGTTCAGTCCAAAAGAACAAGAAAGGACTATATTGCCGACAAGGTACTGGAGAAGGCAGGCTTCTATGACAACGCTGCGGGTCACGGTGTGTCCGGTAACAAGACGGTTGTGGGAATCT
>JAEEIN010000055.1 GCA_016281385.1 Lachnospiraceae bacterium
ATACATATCTGTAACCTGCACAAGACCTACTTTGACAGTGTATTCCATCTGTTCGGCTTCATAGGCATCATAATGGTTCGCAAGGACCACAGAATATTTTTCGGCAGTTGCCGGTACCAGAATGCCATCGATACCTTCGGTAAACTCATCGCTTCGAGTATTGGCGGAAACGTCTATTACATAGTAAAGTCCGTCAGCATATAAGAGTTCATCATCCAGGTTAAGGGTGGTAAAGTCGAACATCAATGTATCCGGACCTGATGTAACTGAAACATATTCCAAGTCAGCTTCCTTTACGTAGCTGTCGGTGAAATAAACTTCAACCGAGTCTATTTCAGTTTTAAAAGGATCGTTCTTATCGTAAAGAACGGCAACAATATCCTCCGAATTGAGCAGATCCTTAATATAATCCACGTCACGATTCCAAACAGATGATTTCAGAGTGACGGCAATTATCTCTTCATCTCTGTCTACAAAAACCCAAGGTTCTATTATGTCATCTCTGATGGTACCATTATTGTTTTTAAGGTAAACTCCCAGCTGTTCAGGGCCTTCTGTATTGAAGAAGCCGTTCTTATATGAAAGCTCGTATGTCCTTGTTGTACCTAAAGGAAGTTCAAGGAATCCGTCTTCCGCAGAGAAGCTTACCTCTTTTGAGGTGATCTTCTTACTTACATTGAAGGTAAATTCAAAGCTGTACTTGGGCTCGTCCTTGTCTTCACCCTCTCCTCCGATGGTTTCAGTGGATTCAATAGTGAGTATGAACCTGCTTCCGGGATCTGAAGAGGCATCGAAAGCGAAATACTCTTCGTTATCGTAGTCACATTGGATAGATCCGACTAAACTCTTATCTATTTCTCCGAAGGTCTTTGTTTTGGCATTTTCTTTATAAACCTTTATTGTCCAGCCATTTTCATCGCCGATATCTACTGCATCCTGACCTTTACGAACTTTGACCGAAACAGGGACATTGTAAAGAATATCAAAAACTTCGCTCTCTTCTACAAGGGCTATTTCACCGCCAAATTCTATCTCAGCCGATATCTGAGGTTTGATCTCATTGAGGATGCAATATGACGTTTCAACTTTACCTATCTTAAAGCTGATAACACCGTTCTCATCGGGTTTGTATTCCTTTATGTCATAGCCGCTCTTGTCTTTGGTATTCTTGATCCACTGTATTACCAATGAGTAATCATCCGGTCTGAGTCTGTTTCTGCTTTCACTTAAACCAAGGGGATACTGTTTCCTTATCTCCTCCTGGATCCTCTTGTAACTCTTTGTGCTTATAAGATACGTAGTCTCAAGCTCATATCTCATATCAGGCTTAACGGTTATCTCAGCATCTTTGCCATACTTAACATAAAGCCGGTCCCCATCATAAAGATTGGGATTGTGCTGATTCATGTACTCATTGTACAAAAGCTTTCCGCCGGATTTTACTCTGGCATATGCACCATAGTACTCCTGCATTACCCTGATGCTCTGGTCTTTATAACCGGTTTCCTTAACGCCTGCTACTACAGAAAGCTTCGTATCCGAATCTGAAACTGCCGCCATGGCAAGACAACCATAGGGAATGATTATTTTTGCGTGCCTTGTTCCCAATTCTTTTATCTGATCTTCACTTACTTCGTACTCTGAACCGCCAATATAGTATTTGAATGATCCGGAGAAAGCATATTCATGTAAAACATCCGAAGAATATGAGTCATAAACATCCTGAAGATCCAGGGAAACTTCAACATCCTTGCTCTTTTCATGGGCAAGACAGCTTCCGCCACCATCTCCTATCTTCCCGTTGATGGTAAATGTTACCCTTAATTCATTTGGCGAAATGTCGGGCTCATCTTTTAAAGGTGTGGTCTTTCCTGTAAATTCGTCAGCAAAGATACCTCCAAATTTGACTTCTATTTCTACATCCTTATCAATTCTGCGTGAAAGAGGTTCTTCTCCTTTAAGCGGGAAGAAAGTTATAGGCATCCATTCCTTGCATGTGATTGCAACGAATATGCTGTCATCCTCATAACCGGCGTCATAGCCAAAGTCATCAAACCTTATGGAATTTCCGGTTTGAACCGTAACGTTCAAAGATCCGCCCCAACTGTCCCACTCGGAAGCACCGGAATAAAACTTGTGTTCTTTTACAACAATTGGCTCTCCGTTTGTTATTTTAACTTCGCTTAAAGTAAGCCCCTTCACATGCCAGAATACTCTCTGTACATCGCCGGAAAGCGTGAGTTTAACATCACTTAAGGGAATTGCTTTTGCATTGGCATTGATATAGATCTTCTTGCCGGATGCTGCAGCGGCTTCAACATCTTCGTCTTTAAAGAAACAATGATATAATCCGTTCTCTTCGTTATATGACACATCGATGGCAACAGCATCATCACCATTTCCGATGGTAGCGGTGGGCGCACCTAACTCAACCTCATAATCAGAAAGACCGGAGGCATAAGAATAGTCGAAAGTAACCTTACCTCTTGATATCTTGTATTCGTTTCCGGATACAGAATCTTTGTATGCGGTGATCCTTATTTCGGTAAGATCCTTTTCGTTTTCATTTTTCCTGTTCTTACCGGTCGCCTCGTTTACCACAACAGTTACGGGAGGTAAGGGCTCAAACTCTGCCTCCAAAGTAATGCCGCCGCTAAGGATTCCCCTGATAACTTCATCCTCGACAATATAATATTCTTCCTTCTCGGAATCATACGAGACGCCCATCTTTAATGTCTCGTCTCCGATGGTATATGTGGCACCTGCAATCTGGCGACCGTCTGTGGGATTTAATGTAAAATAAAGA
>JAEEIN010000056.1 GCA_016281385.1 Lachnospiraceae bacterium
AGAAAAACAAAAATATCCCGGAGGTGGAATAAAATGAAGAAACTTGTTTTAAGTGTAATGACTGCATTGATAGCATTGGCAACACCCCTTAATGCATTTGCGGCTGAGACCGCAGCTGAGGTTGCAGATCCTACATCCGCAAAGGCATGGGCAGCAGCCATCGCCATAGGTCTTGTGGCAGCGGCAGGTGCCATCGCAATGGCACTGGTAATCGGAAAATCCGTTGACGGCATCGCAAGACAGCCCGAAGTTGAGGGCAAAATCAGAACCACGATGATGCTTGGTCTGGTATTCGTCGAGACCGCCATCATTTACGCACTGATCGTTGCAATCCTTATCATATTCGTATTGTAAAAACAAAAAGAACCCAAATGACGGAGGCGTGATATGCCGCTTAATATTGACTTACAGCAGATCCTGTTGCATATGTTCAACTTCGTTCTTCTTTTCGGGATCGCTTATTTCCTGCTCTACAGCCCCATAAAGAAATTCATGGACAAGAGAACCGCAGAATACAAGGAAATGGACGACGAGGCAAAGAAGGCCTTGGAGGACGCGGAAGCAACAAAAAAGGACTACGAACAGAAAATGAAAGAAGCCGAGCGCGAGATCGTAGAGATGAAGAAGCAGGCTTCCCGCGAAGCAGGGGACAGGAGAGAGGAGATCCTTGCCCGTACCCATGTTGAGGCGGATACCATAATCAAAAACGCACAGAAGAGGGCGGATATGGAACGTGAGCTTTTGATCGCCGACACAAGGCGTGAGATCGAAAGCATTGTTTCCGATGCCGCAAAAACAATGATCGCCGAAAAAAGCGTTTCAGAAGAGTATGACGCATTCTTAAACGCAGCTGAAAAGAAGGAATCGGAAAATGGCTGATAAGATCCAAAAGGCTTACCTTTATGCAAAGGAAGCACCGAGCAAAGAACAGTTTTCCCGGTTTCAGGCTTTTGTCCATGAAAAATACGGCGAAGACGTTGTGCTTGAATTCAGAGAGTCGGAGGATTTTGAAGGCGGTTTCGCTTTAAGATGCGGAGCCGAGGCCTACGACTGGAGTAATGCCGGACTTTTGAAGCAGTTCAAGGCAGGCATCACACATATATCCGAAACAAGGGACAAGGACGATATCATTCCCCTTATCAGGGACAGCTTAAAGAGCTGGACTCCCGCTGCAATGGCGGAAGAAGTGGGAACCGTCCGTACCGTGGGAGACGGTATCGTCAATGTTGAGGGCTTAAGGGGTGTTACCTATGGTGAGATCCTTCTTTTTGATGAAGGGATCAGAGGAATGGCCCTTGATCTTCGTCCCGACGCAACGGGATGTATCCTCTTTGACGATGACGGCGCCGTAAGGGCGGGCAGTCACGTATCAAGAACCGGAAAGACAGCGGGTATTCCCGCGGGAGAGTGCTATCTCGGACGTGTTGTAAACGCACTGGGTGTTCCCGTTGACGGACTCGGACCCATCGCTACAAATGAGTACAGGGCAATTGAAAGCCCCGCACCCGGTATCATCGACAGACAGCCCGTTAACAAGCCTCTTGAAACGGGTATCCTTGCAATTGATTCAATGTTCCCCATCGGCCGCGGACAGCGAGAACTGATCATTGGCGACCGTCAGACGGGAAAGACCGCCATAGCGGTTGATACTATCCTTAACCAGAAGGGCAAGGGTGTTGTCTGCATCTATGTTGCCATAGGACAGAAATCCAGCCTTGTTTCAAGGCTTGTTGAAACCCTTAGAAAGAACGATGCCATGGATTACACCGTGGTCGTTAACGCTCCCGCCAGCGATACAGCTGCACTTCAGTATATCGCTCCCTATGCGGGCTGTGCCCTCGGCGAATATTTCATGAACAGAGGCCAGGATGTACTGATCGTTTACGACGATCTTTCAAAGCATGCAGTGGCTTATCGTTCCATCAGCCTTCTTCTTGAGAGGGCACCCGGACGTGAGGCTTATCCCGGAGACGTATTCTATCTTCACTCAAGACTTTTGGAGCGTTCCGCCCACCTTTCCAACGAAAAGGGCGGCGGCTCAATGACTGCGCTTCCCATAGTCGAGACCCTTGAAGGTGACGTTTCCGCATATATCCCCACAAACATCATTTCCATTACCGACGGACAGATATTCCTGGAATCGGATCTTTTCTTATCAGGTCAGAGACCTGCCATCAACGTTGGTCTTTCAGTATCCCGTGTAGGCGGCGATGCCCAGACAAAGGCCATGAAGAAATCCGCAGGTTCCATCCGTATCGACCTTGCCCAGTATCGTGAGATGGAAGTCTTCACCCAGTTCACAACCGACATGGATGAAGCCACAAAGAACCAGATCAGATACGGTAACGGTATCATGGAAATGCTTAAGCAGCCTCAGAGCAAACCCTACTCCCAGCATGAGGAGGTCATTCTTCTTGTTGCTTCCCAGTACACGAAGTTTAAGAAGGTGCCTGAAAAGAGGCTCAGGGAGTACATCAACGGATTGCTTGAGTACTTTGACGAAAACGAACGCGATTTACAGATAAGGATCGATTCCCTGGGAATTGTTTCTCCGGAAGACAGGGATGAGATCACAAGAAACGTGGATAAATACACGGAAGAATTCATCGGCGGAGGCGACTGATGTCCGATATCAGGGAAATAAGAACCCATATGGAGAGTGTGCGGGATACCGAAAAGGTTACCAAAGCAATGCATATGATCGCCGCCACCAAGATGCGAAAGGCCAAGGCGGAGCTTGAATCCTCAAGGCCTTATTTCGCTGCGGTCACGACGGAAGTAAAAAGAATATTCCGTGTGGAATCAAAGATTGAGAGCCCCTACTACTATCCCGTAACGGGTGAGAGAGTATTGCCCGGAGCCTACGGCTATCTTGTGATAACCGCCGACAAGGGACTTGCGGGAAATTATAACACCGCGGTTTTAAAGGAAGTTGAAAAGCAGATGGCCGACCACGAATCAAGGCTTTATGTCATGGGTGAGTACGGAAGGCGTTATTTCACTTCAAAGGGCATTCCTTTTGTTGAGGATTTCCGTTTTACCGCCGCAAATCCCACTCTTCAGAGAGCCCGTGTCATCGCATCCCGGCTTTTAAGGGACTTCAGGAACAAAGAGATCTCCAAGATGTTTGTTATTTATACGGACCTTAAGTCAAGTGTTGCCCAGCAGGCAAACTGCTTCAGGATCCTTCCCTTCCACAGAGGCGATGTCCTTGTTGATACGGAGGAGAAGGCCATAAAGAAGCCTTTCATTTTCTATCCTTCTTTGGAAGTGGTTCTTGACAACATGGTAAACAGTTATGTTGCCGGCTATATCTACAGTGCCATCGTAGACAGCTTCTGCTGTGAGCAGACTTCCCGAATGAACGCCATGGAAGAAGCAAACAGCAACGCTGAAGATATATTGTTTGAATTAAGGCAGCAGTATAATCACGCCAGACAGGGAAAGATCACGAAGGAGATAACCGAGATCTCCTCGGGAGCAAAGGCTCTGGCGCGTAAGAACAGTGAAAGGGAAAGGAAAGCGGACAGATGACAACAGGAAAGATCGTACAGGTGTCCGGTTCAGTGGTGGATGCCGAGTTTGGCAGACATGAACTTCCGAATTTGAGAGATGCCCTTTATGCGGTAGTCAAGGGCAGAAAAGTATATATGGAAACGGAGCAGCATATCGACGAGAGGACCGTCCGCTGCATAATGCTTGATCAGAGCGAAGGCCTTGCCCGTGATATGGAAGTTGTGGCTACAGGCGCTCCCATCAGCGTTCCCGTAGGTGAAAACACACTGGGAAGGATGTTCAACGTTCTCGGTGATCCCATCGACGGCAAAGGCGAGGTTCCTGCGGACACTCCCAGAAACTCCATACACAGAAAGGCTCCTTCTTTTTCCGACCAGAGCCCTTCAGTTGAGATACTTGAAACCGGTATCAAGGTCATCGACCTGCTTGAGCCCTATTCAAAGGGCGGTAAGATCGGCCTCTTCGGCGGTGCCGGCGTAGGCAAGACCGTACTTATCCAGGAGATGATCCACAACGTTGCCATCAGACACGGAGGATATTCCGTATTCACAGGCGTCGGAGAGCGTTCCCGTGAGGGTAACGACCTTTGGCGTGAAATGAACGAAAGCGGCGTTATAAACAAAACGGCCCTTGTATTCGGACAGATGAACGAAGCTCCCGGCGTAAGAATGAGAGTTGCCCTTTCGGGTCTTACAATGGCTGAATATTTCAGAGATTACGGCGGAAAGGACGTGTTGTTGTTCATCGATAACATATTCCGTTTCGTGCAGGCAGGTTCCGAGGTTTCGACACTTCTCGGACGTATGCCTTCGGAGGTTGGTTACCAGCCCACACTTGCTACGGAAATGGGTATCTTACAGGAACGTATCGCTTCCACGAAGAACGGTTCCGTAACCAGCGTTCAGGCCGTATATGTACCGGCCGACGACTTAACCGACCCCGCTCCCGCAACCACATTCTCTCACCTTGACGCTACAACGGTTCTTAGCAGAAAGATCGCCGAGCAGGGTATTTATCCCGCAGTCGATTCCCTTCAGTCCACTTCCAGGATCCTTGAAGCGGATGTTGTGGGCGAACGCCATTACAATGTTGCAAAAAGTGTCAGAGAGACACTTCAGAAATACAACGAACTTAAGGACATCATCGCCATCCTCGGTGTTGACGAGCTGGGAGAAGAGGATCGTTTCATCGTCAACCGCGCAAGAAAGATCCAGCGTTTCCTGTCACAGCCCTTCCACGTTGCGGAGAAGTTCACCGGTGTTCCCGGCGCTTACGTAAGCCTTGAGGATTCCATAAGGGGCTTTGAGTACATCCTCGGCGGAGACCTTGATAAGGTTCCCGAGGCCGCATTCTTTAACGTAGGAAACATTGATGATGTTCACGATAAAGCAAAGACTTTATAGGAATTGTTATGACGGAATTTAAACTGACCATTTTGGAGGCCGACTCCTGCTTCTACGAAGGTCCCTGTGTTTCGCTGGTGGTATCCACCACTGAGGGACTCTACGGTGTTATGGCCCATCACGAAAATATGATATCGGCCCTTGTCATCGGCGAGATACGCTTTACGGATCCCGAAGGCTCGGTTCACGTTGCGTCCATTTCCGGCGGTCTTATGAAGGTGGAGGATAACGAGGTGCTGATCCTTGTGGAATCCATCGAGGATCCCGAGGATATCGATGAAAACAGAGTCTCGGAAGAACAACAGGCGGTGGAGGAATATCTGCAGGAGAAGCGCAGCATAGAAGAGTACGAGATCGCCCAGGCCAGAATGGCGCGTGCGATAAACCGATTGAAGATCAAGAAAAAATACGGATCAAGGCTGTAAAAAAGACCCCGGTGTGGAGTACACGCCGGGGTTTGTTATGCGAGTCGGGGCCGACAACGCGTGGCTTAGAAGAAAATCCCGCGCCGGCCGGATCAATGGATAAATCCGAATGCCTTAAATCTGGGGCAGCTTCCGCCTGTCCATGTAAGGTAGATGGCGCTGACACCGTCGGGAATATCAAAGCGGGCTTCGTTCTTCTCCCAGAAGTTGGCCGAATCCGAAGGAATCGTTCCCAGAACCGGACCGTCGATGGAAGTACGCACTTCAAAATGTCCGTGGCAGTAGCCACAGGTTATGGTGTACATACCCTTAACACTCTTAAGGTTAAAATACTTAAATCCGATGGTATAACCTTCGTTGATGTTCTCGATATAAACATCGGAATCGTCATCGCCGTCCGCACCGTCCTGAGTCACATGGGGCTGACCGCCGCCCACATAGATCTCCTTCTTGTCGCTGAACATGTTGCAGGCGATATGTGCGGAATACTCATCATAGTCGTTAAGAGGCTCGCCGTTAAGTCCGCAGGAAGTCATGGTAACCTGAGGAATGGAACCGTCGGCATTGAAGGTCATCTCCTCGGCACAGCCCTGTCTTGAGAACCAGTGGCCGTTGGTGTGACGATGATAGAAGATATAGTATTTTCCGTTGATAAGTTCAAATCCGCCGTGGTTGTTCGCACCGTAAGCCGTGGGCTTGTCAGCGTTCTTGTAAGAAGAAATGCCCAGATCCGCATTACTTACGATGACACCGCCGTATACAAAGTCCTTATCGGGACTCTTGGAAGTAGCGTAAGCAAGCTCGTGCATGACTTCGGAAGAATAAACGAAATAGTAGGTATCCCCCTTCTTTCTGATGGAGGAAGCTTCAAAGAAAGCATGTCCTTCAAATCCGGTGCCTTCGCTGTAGCATGAACCGGGAACAACAATAACAGGTGCCTTCGTGATGGTCAGCATATCCGGACCGAGAACCGTACACTGGGAACCGGAGCGGGACTTGTCACCGCGTCCGCAGAAGCCTGTGTACATATAGGTGGTTTCGCCTTCGGTAATGACTGCGGGATCGAACTGGGGCTCATCCCATTCCTTATCGCCAAGCTTGATACCGTCTTCGTAGTGAACATAGCCGTAGAATTCATACTTTCCGGCGGGTGTATCGCAGACCGCAACGGAAACGATATTGATCTTGTCCATTACATAGTAAAGATAGTAACGACCGTCGGGTCCCTGAGTAACGTCGGGAGCGTAAAGGACCATGCGGCCGTTGGCATTGGCGGGATCCTGGCTCTTTTTATAGATGACGCCTTCGTATCTCCAGTCCTTAAGATCCGTAACGGGAGCGGACCAGCAGATATAATCGTTTATGCAGAAGGTGGCACCGTTAAAACGGTCGTGGGAACCGTAAACATACACTCTGTCGCCGAAAACGTGAGGTTCGCCGTCGGGAACGTATTCATGGGCGCCCATGTAGGGGTTGAAACATTGCTTGGTTGACATAACTTATCCTCCGTGCTTTCTTTTTATGTAACAATAAAAAACATGGTTTCATTTTAGTGAATGCCAAAGCACGATTCTATCCCACGGTTGCTATAAAACCCCCAGAATTTGCGGATTGTATTTGTTTTAGAACAATACGGCTATTGCATTGTAAGCGCTTACACAATATAATATAAAAATAATAGCAGAAACAGGCATTTACTTGGAGGATTTTTATGAGATATACTTTTAAAGGTAAACTTGAGAAGAATGAGCAGGGTTTCTATTTGAACATACCCTTTAACGTATGGGAGATCTGTGAGAAGGAAGGTAACGTTCCCGCTAAGGTGCGTCTTGAGAGCGCAACTTTCGTTTGTAACCTTGCTCCTCTCGGAAAGGGATATTATCACATCCCCGTTCCCTACGATCTTGCAGTGACTCTTGAAACCGGTGTTGATTTCAACATCTCCTTCAGGATCACCAAGTCCGATGCATGGGACAGCCCTTACAGCACGGCCAACCCCATCAGAAAGATCGACCACATCGACTGCATCAAGCAGCCCCGTGACGGTCTTTGCGGACAGTCCTGTATCGCAATGCTTGCAGGCCTTACCATTGACGAGGTGTCAAATATCATGCACTGTTCCGAATGGCAGGCTACAATGGGCAAGATGATCAACGCTCTTAACTACTTCGGTTTCGAGCACTCGGAGGAGATCATCTACACACTTGGAAGAACGGACGTAACTCTTCCCAAGTGCGCGATCTTAATGGAGAAGATGGGTCGTTACAATCACTACCTCATCTACTTTGACGGCAAGTACTACGATTCAGGTCTCGGAGTTTTGAACGATTACGATTTCACCCAGCTCGTGGGTTATCTTGAGGTTCTTGTATAATTCGTTTTTCGGAGGAAATTTAAAATGTTGGTTGCAGTGCTTTTGTTCGTCCTTGGTCTGGTGCTCCTCATCAAGGGCGGCGACTGGTTCGTTGACGGTGCCACCGGTATTGCGGAGAGGTTTCACATCCCCGAGATCCTTATAGGCGCCACGGTAGTTTCCATCGGAACGACACTTCCCGAAGTAATGGTGTCCGCCACCGGAGCTGCCAAGGGATTAGGTGCAATGGCTTACGGAAATGCCATCGGTTCCGTCATCTGTAACACATCACTCATTGCCGCGCTTACCATAGCGGTCAAACCCGCAGCGGTTGACAAAAAGCCCTTAAGACTGCCGGTAGCTTTCTTCTTCGCAGCCGCAGCTATATATTCGGGAGCAGCTTACTTTGCAGGTGAGTTTTCACGCCCCGTGGGCTTCGTACTTCTTGCGATGTTCGTGGTATATATGGCCATTAACATCAGGAATGCTTTTAAGGGCCCCAATCCGGAAAAAGAAAAAGCATCCGCCGAGGCACAAGAAGAGGACGAGAAGAAGGAAATGCCTCTTTGGAAGGAACTTCTCCTTCTTGTTATAGGCGCAGCGCTTATCGCCTTCGGTGCAAACCTTCTGGTTGATAACGGAACCATAATCGCTAAAGGCCTCGGAGTTCCCGATTCAGTTGTTGCACTTACATTTGTGGCTCTCGGAACTTCGCTTCCCGAGCTTGTAACCGCCATCACTTCCCTTGCAAAGGGACATGGCGCATTGTCACTAGGAAATGTCATCGGAGCCAACTTATTCAACCTTGTGCTGGTAAGCGGTGTTTCCGTTGTAATATCACCCTTCGCGGTTCCTGCTGAGAAGACGATCGCAGGCATTAACTCATCACTGATCGTTGATATGCCTGTAATGTGGATTGTAATGCTTCTTCTTACGGTTCCCGCCCTTATCAGGGGAAAGCTTTCAAGGGTTCAGGGCATATTGCTTCTTGTGATCTATTTTGCATTTACGATAGGACAGTTTTTGATCTGAGAAATTGCGGGGCGCTTTTACGGGCGCCCCTGAATGATATGACGGGAGAAAGAATCTATGGACAAGATCTTTAAGCACCTGGTATCATACTTTTTCATAATGGCGGGAGCGCTTCTTGCAAGCTTTTCGGTAGCCTGCATACTGCTTCCCAACGATGCCATCGATTACGGGACAGCGGGTATCGCCATCATCATAAGCAAGCTTACGGGAATGAACCTTTCCCTTTGCGTGCTTTTTGTTTTTTTACCCTTCATAATCGCAGGGGGCTTTGTTCTGGGCAGGAATTTCCTGCTACACGCCATCGCGGGTTCCGCGGTCTACATGATCGGACTTGAAGTATTCGAGAGCATCGCTCTTGAGATAGACACGGAGCATTTCATCGCCGTGGCCTTCGGAGGCGCGATCCTCGGTTTCGGACTTGCGCTGATCCTTAAGTTCGGCGGATGTATCGACGGCTCCGAGATCCTTGCCAACATCATAGTCAGCAAGATCGCAGAAAAAACAAACAGGAACATCAGCATGACCGGTCTTCTGGTGGCTTTTAACGCCTGCGTTTACATCGCGGCTTTTTTTCTCATCAACCAGTCAAGCGCCCTGCTGAGTCTTCTTGTTTATGTGGTGGCAACCATGGTCATCGACCATTTTACGGACCATTTCGATGCCATCAAGCAGGTCACCATCATTTCAAAGAATCCCGGGGAGATCATCACCTGGATCAGGGACGAGATGCACAAGACCTGCACCGTTATGGATTCCCGCGGCGCGGTAGCGGGAGAGAACAAGACTCTCATCTGCTATGTGACATTCTTTGAACTCCAGAAACTCCGCGAGACCATCGGCAAGCTTAAGGACAAACCCTTCATCACGGTTTCCACCATCGATGAGATCATCATGAGGTAGCGAATGGAGAAGACAGCGCCTTTACTGGAAGAAGAAAAAGCATACGAAGCCCTGGACACTCCCGAGGAGAAAGCCTACTTTAAGCGAATCCTCGACATCGACAGGGAGACGGACGGCTATGTCTGCACAAAGCGGCCGAGACTGTCCGTTGGTTACTATGTTTATAAATACAAAGAAAACGGCATTTCTTTTTCAAAATATCTTGAAGAGACAAAGGAGGAGTTAAGCCTTCTTGAAAACGAGACAGTACTGACGGATGCGGGCTTTAAGCAGCAGACGAAAAGGGGAATGCGTGCCATCAACGCAAGAAGGTTTGAGGAAACGATAGAGGAGAGAAAGCGTGGAAGAAAGCAGAATTTCCGTTACGCGATACTCATTCTGGTGATCCTTTTTCTGATGATCTGTGCATTCTTTTTCAAATGATACGTCACGTGTCAAGACATGAGGTTATATGGGTTCTATATTACTGTTTACTTTAAATTCCATCATGCCGGTGATCCTTTTGATCCTTACGGGCTACATCCTTAAGACCAAAGGCTTCTTCACCGACGGTTTTCTGGCCATCGGCAATAAGACGGTTTTTTATGTCTGTCTGCCGGTGCTTCTTTTTAAGAACATCGCCGACATCGAGGATATATCCGAGATCCGTCTCGACGTTGTGGCTTATTCTCTCGGGATCATCTTTCTTTTGTGTTTCATCGGTTTTCTTTTTACATTCCTCATAAAGGATCCGAAGCAGAAGGGCGTTATACACCAGTGTGTTTTCAGATCGAACTTTGCTCTCATCGGCGTTCCCCTGGCGGAACTGATGGGGGGAGACAGCGGCGTAAAAATGGCGGCTATCCTTTCCCTGTTTTCGATACCGGTCTTTAACATCATGGGAGTCATAGTCCTGTCGGTTTACAAGGGAGGCTCGAAGAAGCCGGATGTTAAGAAGATAGTTAAGGATATCTTCACAAATCCCCTTATCTTAGGCATTCTTACCGGTCTGGTATTTGCGCTGGCAAAGATAGCGATGAAGAACAATGGGATCGTCAATCCCCTTGAAAAGGTGGAATTCTTAGATACGTCCATCGCATACATCGCCCGTTCCGCAACTCCCCTTGCACTTCTTGTCCTTGGCGGACGTTTTGATCTTAAATCCGTCGGTGGGCTCAGAAAGCAGCTCATCCTCGGCGTTACCGGAAGGAATGTTATTGCGCCTCTTACCGGTGTGGGTATCGCGGCCGCTTTAAACTTTGCGGGTATCGCAAACTTCGGGCCGGATGTGTTTGCGGCCGTCATAGCGCTGTTTTCAACCCCCGTTGCGGTTTCATCCGCCATCATGGCTGAAGCCATGGATAACGACGGTCAGCTGGCAGGCCAGCTGGTGGTCTGGACTTCAATATTGTCATTGTTCAGTTTGTTCATAGTAATATTCATTTGTCGTGCCCTCGGACTTCTCTGAGGGCCTTTTTTGTTTTATAATGGTCTTAAGGCTGAAAGTGTCTGAAAATCGGCACTTTTTAGTTATTCATTAATAATTCGGGGATATAATACAAAGGATACATAAAAGGGGGTATTCTCACATGATCTACAGAGTCTTACTGGCAGGCAACGATAAAGAGACCATCGACGGATTTTTCAACGAATTATCCGATCAGTACATCCTTGCTACCTGTTCGGGCCGAAAGGCGGATATCGACAATCACATCTCCTTCTTCGGACCGGAGCTTATGATCATATGTCTTGGGGGCGAATCGGAAGAAGAACTCGCAGTCTACTCAAAAATACGCAGAAAGATAGAAAAATACAGGGTAAGCGTAGCCATCATCGGTTACAACAAGGAGACGGAGAATTTCCAGCTGGCATCCGAAAGGCTTGCTTCCCTCATCATAAAGAAACCGGCTTCCATGCAGGTCATCGACGGAAGGATCCAGGATCACATGAAGGAAGTGGATGCGGACAATGCAAGAAGGTCCGCAAATACTGTGGAAAGAAGGGAAATGAAGTTCAGAACTCCCGTACCCGCACCTTCCGCACCGGCCCAGAGACCTCAGGCACCCACACCCGCAAGGCCCGTGGCACCGTCGGTTCAGCAGGCTCCTTCACCGCAGCCTTCGGCCGCACCTCAGCCCGCGCCTGCGCCTGCACCTGCAGCTCCTCAGCCCGGCGCAGCTCCCGCTGCACAGGGTGAGCCCGCCGAGAAGAAGCGCATCCTTGCGGTTGACGACGAGCCTTTGATGCTTAAGCTCATTCAGGAGCAGCTAAGCGACATGTACGATGTATCCACCGCCATCACCGGAAAGCTTGCATTCAAATTCCTTGAGAAGAAGCCCGTTGATCTTGTTCTTCTTGACTATGAGATGCCGGGAGAGAGCGGAGCGGAAGTCATCGAGAAATTAAGGAGCGATCCCGCATACAGAAGTATTCCCATCGTTTTCTTAACGGGTGTTACAAACCCCGACAAGATAAGAAAGATCATGGGCTTCAGACCGCAGGGATATATCTTGAAGCCCGTTAACAGGGAAAAGATGCTTGAAGTGATCACAAAGATCCTTTAAAGCGCAGGGGAGAACCGGAATCAATGAATGACAAAGAACGTTTGATAAAGCTTATGAAGGACTTCGGTGCCGGAAAATTCGACAAGGCCGACCCGGAGGAATTTGAGGATAAAGAACTGGCTGAGGCCTTTAACTCTATGAGAGATGAGGTGGTTGACCGCAACAACTATTATCTCTTAAAGCTCAACGAATCAGTGAAAGTTGCAGCCGAGAGCGAATGGCTGCGGGAGATGATCGAGGCCATCGATGCCCAGACCAGCTATCTTAAGGATTTCAGTGCTTTCTATGACGCGGCCTTTGCCAGCGCCGAAGGCACGGATGTGAAAAATGCCGACATACTTTCGGGGGTAAGGATGGTCAAGAACAACATCCGCCCCTGTATCGACGGGACCGAGGAAATACTGGATGCGCTTAAGCTTGTTAAGGACGGCAACGCTTTTTCCGCCGGGGAGATTGACAAGATCGTGCGCCTTCTTGAGTTTAACAGGCGAACCCTTGAGACCATGGAGTATCAG
>JAEEIN010000057.1 GCA_016281385.1 Lachnospiraceae bacterium
CTCACCGGTGTTGTTCTTATCAAAGAAGGAAGTGTCAAGTCCCTGAATGTGCAAGAACAGATCCCTTCTGCAGCCTGCGGCGATGTGAGCGGAGATCCAGTCGAAGGTGAATTCCTTGACGAACTGGAAGACCATTCTTCCTGCGCCTAAGCAAAGGTATGTAAGAAGAAGACCTTTCAAGAGTGCGGTCTTCCCGTCTACGATGACATCGTCAACGATCCTTTTTGTGACCTGGGGCATGAACATGGAAAGCGTCGTGCTGATCACCAAAGAGGAGAGTGCTACGATGTATAAAAAAGCGTACCGCTTTATATGAGTCCATAAATTGAATTTGTTCTGTTTCTTTTCTTTGTTCTTTTTCATAAAATCCTCCATATATGCCCGGGACCATAGGTCTTCAGGGCATAAAAAAACTCCGGAAGCCAGAATACTTCCGGAGTGTGAATATACCTATAATATAACTATATCATCAATTACCCTGTCCGGAGGTAAATACATTATTGGTGTGGTTTGTGGCAAGTTTTCTTAACTTCATCATTTCATTTACCTCCTTTCTTAAATCTGCATGTCAGTTACTCGATTGACTATACAACAGTTAATGATAACTGTCAACACATTAATTTCATGTAATAAAATCTGAATGGCATATATTGTGTTTCAATTCTGATGAAATACTATAAAAAGTAGGACTTAAGTCCTTGGTGACAATTTACACACAAACTTTAGCAACATTTAATGATTTTCGTCAAAAATGACAAAAAGTGCGTTGACATAAGACGGCTTTGTGGTAAAATTTTAATTGTATTTAAATTGATATTTTGGCGAAATTTCGCAATTCGTTAATAGGGGAATGCTATGATAGACATCAGACAGGTTTTAACAGAGGCTAAAAATGCAGGTGCATCCGACGTTCACATTACCGTCGGTATCCCTCCGAAGATGCGTGTAAACGGCGATCTTATCGATATGCAGTATGACAGGCTGCTTCCTCCCGATACAAAGGAGATAGCCGATTCGGTCATGAACGATATCCAGAAAGCGAAGTTTGAGGAAAAGGGCGAATATGATATGTCCTTCTCAATCCGTGATGTTGGCCGTTACCGTGTAAACGTATACCACCAGAGGGGTTCTATTGCACTGGCTTTCCGTCTGGTAGGTACCGAGGTTCCCACACCGGATGTGCTGGGAATTCCCGCAAGTATCGTTGATCTTTCACAGAGGAAGAGGGGCCTTGTTCTTGTTACGGGACCTACGGGTTCGGGTAAGTCCACAACCCTTGCTTCCATTATAGATAACATAAACAAAACAAGGGACGCACATGTAATTACCCTTGAGGATCCTATAGAGTATCTACACCAGCACCGCATGAGCATGGTCAACCAGCGTGAGATCGGTATCGACTCCGGCTCCTATGCAAATGCCCTTCGTGCAGCTCTTCGTGAGGATCCCGACGTTATCCTCGTGGGTGAGATGCGTGACCTTGAAACCATAAGCACGGCGATAACCGCAGCCGAGACCGGACACCTTGTTCTTTCTACCTTGCATACTATAGGTGCAGCAAGTACTGTGGACCGTGTCATCGACGTTTTCCCGCCGGATCAGCAGCAGCAGGTAAGGGTGCAGCTTTCAAACGTTATCGAGGCAGTCATTTCCCAGCAGCTGATCCCCACAAAGGACGGCAGGGGACGAGTAGCCGCATTCGAGGTTATGCATGCGAACCACGCTGTAAGGAACCTTATCCGTGAAGGAAAGAGCCACCAGCTGGCCAGCGTAATGCAGACAAATGCACGTCTCGGAATGATCACGATGGACGATGCGATATCACAGCTTTATTATTCCAACCGCATTTCCAGAGAGGACGCTATCGAGTTCGCTCAGGATGTGGAAGCAATGAAATTGAAATTACATTAAGTATATTGGGGATGCAGATAAATGGCTTTTTACGGACAGACCAAATTAAGATTGGGAGAGATTCTGGTCGGTGACGGTATCATAACGGAAGAGACTCTTCAGGATGCCCTTTCCAAGAAAGGCACCATGAAGATCGGTGAATACCTGGTTGAGAACAACATAGTTTCCGAGGATCAGATAGCTAACGCGTTATCATCCAAACTCGGATATATGATGATCAACTTAAGGGATACCGAGATACCCCAGGATATCTTAAATCTCGTAGAATTAAAGAACCTTAAGAAGAACAAGGTTATTCCCGTGGCATATTCGGAAGGAAATATGAACATCCTTCGTCTTGCCATGGCGGATCCTACAGATATCAATGCGATCGATGACATCTCCATCATAACGGGTTGTCAGATCGAGCCCCTTGTTTCCACTCCCCGAGACGTAATGCTGGCCCTTGACCGCTACTACGGATCGGACGAGATGAACTCCAAACTTGAGGAATACGCCAAGGAGAAGTTCTCAAGGGAAGAAGAAGACGAGGTTGAAGATGATATAAACGGTTCTCCCATCGTTATGCTTGTCAAGGAAATGATCGACAAGGCAGCGAGACAGAGAGCATCGGATATTCATATTGAAGCACTGGAACGTGACGTTCGTGTCAGGTACCGTATCGACGGTGTTCTGTACGAAAGGGCAAGGTACAACATAAAGGTTTTACCTGCCATCGTTGCCCGTGTAAAGATCATTTCGGGTATGGATATATCCGAAAAAAGAAAGCCTCAGGACGGTCGTATCACCCAGGTGGTGGACAGAGTGGAGTACGATATCCGTGTTTCCGCCCTTCCTTCAGTATACGGCGAGAAGATAGTTATGAGACTTGCGGCGAAGAAAGCTCTTAACCGCGAAAAGAGTCAGCTGGGACTTAAGCCCAACGAAATGGTGCAGTTCGATCATATCCTTAAGAATCCCCACGGTATCTTACTTGTTACGGGTCCTACCGGTTCGGGTAAATCGACCACACTTTATACAGCACTTTCAGAACTTAATACCGAAGAGGTTAACATCATAACGGTTGAAGACCCCGTCGAGGCTAATATCGACGGCATCAACCAGGTTCAGGTAAATCCCAAGGCAAACCTTACATTCGCCACGGCCTTACGTTCCATCCTCCGTCAGGACCCGGATATCATCATGATCGGTGAGATCCGTGACCAGGAGACGGCAGGTATCGCAGTTCAGGCCTCCATCACCGGTCACCTGGTTGTATCCACGCTTCATACAAACTCTTCGGCAAGTACCATAACCCGTCTTGAAGATATGGGTGTTGAACCCTATCTTATAGCGGATTCTGTTGTGGGTGTTATCGCCCAAAGGCTTGTAAGGCGTCTTTGTCCCGCGTGTAAGATAGCGAAGACCGCTTCAGCTGAAGAGTGTAGGGTAATGGGTGTTGATCCGGGAGTTCAGCATATTATTTACGAACCAAGGATAAAGGATCCTAATTTCCACTGTTCACAATGCGACGATATGGGCTATAAGGGACGTATCGGTGTATATGAGATTATGGAAATGACACCTTCAATGAAAACGCTGATATCCAGAGGCGGGAATGCAGATGAAATAAAGGAAATGGCGCTAAAGCAAGGCATGCACACCTTAAGAATGAGCGCATCGGAATATGTTTTGGATGGAACAACATCATTTAACGAAATGATGAAAGTTTCTTTTGATTCATAATCCAAGAGGGAAAGTAAAGAATATAAAGGGAGCGTTGCGGTTATGGCATCCTACGGATATGAAGCAATAAATAATACGGGCAAAACTGTCAAGGGAAGCCTTGATGCGGAAAATCTTGACCAGGTTAAGTCCATTCTTAAAGGGCAGGGGCTTATTCTTGTAACTGCCAAAGAACAGGGCTTGCTTGAACGGGATATAGATCTGGAAATAGGAGGCTATCCAAAACCAAGAGATTTATCTGTATTCTGTCGTCAGTTTGTTTCTATGATCAGAGCAGGCGTAACTATTCTTGATGCTCTAAAAATGCTTGCTGAATCTACTGAAAATAAGCAATTAAGAAAAGCAATCGATGGCGTCAGAGTTAACGTTGAGAAAGGTGAAACACTCTCAAATTCTTTTGGAGAATATCCTAAGGTTTTTCCTGAGATCATGGTTAATATGGTGACCGCAGGTGAATCCTCGGGATCTTTGGATATTGCTTTTGAAAGAATGGCTGTTCAATTTGAAAGAACTGCAAAAACAACGGCCATGGTAAAGAAAGCGTTGATTTATCCCATTGTGGTTATCATAGTAGCCATTGCAATGGTTGTATTGATGTTACTTATTGTCATTCCAAAATACACAAAAATGTTTGACGAAATGGGAGCGAAACTTCCGGGCATAACGCTTTTTGTAAAAGGCATGTCGGATTTTTTAACTGCGTATTGGTTCATTATTTTTCCGATTGTATTTGGCGTCATTTTTCTGCTTGCAATGTGGTTTAATACAGATGCAGGGAAGCATGTATTTCATAAGTTTAAACTGATATTCCCGGTAACAAAGAATCTTGAGATCAAGCAGGCATCATCGATGATGGCTCGGACATTATCCACATTGATGGCATCAGGCGTTCCGATGGTTGAAGCGGTAGAGATAACATCAAAAACCCTGATGAATGTATATTTTCGAGAGGCAATGGAATATACGAAAAATGAGATTATGATCGGACAGCCTCTTTCGAGACCTCTTGAAGATTGCAGACTGTTTCCGCCCATGGTTTATTACATGGTTAAGATAGGAGAGGAATCGGGAGATACGGAGGAGATGCTCACAAAGCTTGCCGACTATTACGATGAAGAGGTAGAAATGGCAGTTGCTTCCATGATGGCTGCAATGGAACCAATGATCATAATTTTGCTGGCTGGGATTGTTGGTTTTCTAATTGCAGCATGTATGGCGCCTATGATCAACATGTATGGACA
>JAEEIN010000058.1 GCA_016281385.1 Lachnospiraceae bacterium
AAACCGGGCCCATTCTTTTTTGTTAAGCTCCGCCTTGTCGGAGAGCGCCCTCAGTGTATCTGTATCAACCTCGTCAAGAAGCGCAAGATCGTATCTCCTTAAAAGACTGTACTGCGCTTCCGAGATCCCAAGTTCCTCGTAAAAAGAAGGATCGCTGTAATAATCCGGAAGTCCGTCAAAATCATATACATCGGTCCTTGCCTCGTTATAGGCTTTAAAGGCCTTCCATTCCGGAGAAGAATATGCAAAGTACTCAACGGTAAAGCTTGCCACGATCAGAACAAGCGCAACGATCATCGGGGATATGGCGGTTTTGAAGCGTTCAAAGCGTTCATCGTAAGTATCGTTCTTTTCAAATATGTTAAATGCTATGGAAAGCACCACCAGCGGAAGCCCAAGGAAGAATACCTGCTTGCGTACCCACATGGCAAGAATGAACAGGATTATCATAAGCGAAGCGCCGCTTCTTCTTTTTTTAAGATAGTCGGCAGTGGTCAGGCGGAAAAGCCCGGTTCCCATCAAAACAGCTGCAAGGACCGTGTACTGATGGAAGGTGATCTGTGACAGTTCAAAGATAAGAAATAAGGAAAAGCTTACGAGCATTGCCACAATGCGGTTTGAAATGCGTTCAAACAGAATTCCGGTCCTGAAGAGGATGATGAACAGGCATACAAAGTGCATGCCGGTCATAAAGATATCATACCAGGGCAAAGCGGGAAAAACGGAGTAGAGGGCTTTGAATATAAGCCCCAGAGGATACATGATATAAATAAGATGCGCATCCGGAGTTCCGGTAAAGGTTCCGGATGCGATGTTTCTCAAAGTTATGTCGTCATTGGTAACAAGAAGAAAATCAAATTTGAACGAAAGCAAGACCGCAGTAAGTGCGGTCAGTGCAAACGCCATAATGAAAGGGACAAGGCCCTGTCTGTTCTCTTCTTTATACATTAAAGATTCCCCAAAACTTCCTTCACAGGAATATTAAATCTCGCTGCGAGATACTCGCCCAGAACCTTTGCAGCCTCAATATGTGCCGCATAGCCCGGATGCATGTGCGCACCGAAGGTCTCCCTTATGGTGTTGGGAAGGTTTATGAAGGCGGTATTCGTATCTCCGGTCTCGTTTCTGTACCGGTTCATCGCATCCGTAATGGGAAGTGTCAACCCATATCCAAGCATACCATAAACCCAGACAATATGCGATGTCGGATTGTGTTTTCTCAGCATTTTTAAGAAATTGACAATGGCATCTTCAACCTTTTTGATGTCTTCCGCGTTGTAGGAACCATCCTCGTTCCTTCTCTGCTTGAAGGTTCCCATTCCGGGTATCTCAAGCGGAGGCTGGCTGAAGGCGCTATCGTCATTGGTTCCCAGATTTACGATGATAGCATCCGGAACCCATGAAGAAAAGTCGTAAGGTTTTGAAGCGCCGAGTTTTTCATTGAACTCTCCCGTTGCAAGTCCGCAGACAGGCTCGTAAACGGAAGGGATGTTGTGGCGCACATCGTTGTCCCAGCCGCAGAATACGCCCCAGCCTCCCTGGGATATTATACGCGCTTCGGCATCAAGGGACTTCTCGATTATGGAAGCATAGTGACGGCTCGAGCTCATATACATTGCAAGCCAGTCGGTGTCCGTTGTTGCTCCGTAAGTACCTTCGCCTGAGGTTATGGAATCGCCTATGAATTCAAGCTTAAGCTTTTTGTCTTCAACAGGGAAAAACTTTCCGTCGGTCTTAAAGCCCTTTACAAGAATATGACAGCGGTCATCCTCGCTCATGGCCTGAAGCTCTCTGTAGAATTTAACGTTCTTCACAACATCGGGAGTCATGCTCCTGAAAAGACAGAGGGAATGTTCTCCCGGAAGAAGCATCTGCCTTGACATAAGGGCACCGTTTAACTCAACGGCGATCCAGGGTTCGTGAAAACCGCAGTCCACCGACAGCTCGATCCAAAGCTCCGATGCCGCTACATTTACTTCAACTCCCGCATGGTTCCAGAAAAGAGGAAGGGGACATGCACCCTCCACCGTTCTTCCGTGCACCTTTACAGGTATTTCATTGATCGAATAAAAATCCATAAGCCCTCCGTTTTTTAAAGAAAAAAGAGGCCGTGAAAACACGGCCTCCGAAACAGTTTCTTTTTACTTGTAAACTACATCTCCCCAGACATCATCGGGAACCATTGTGATATAGGTCTTACCGGTGTTGAACTGAATCTGTCCGCCCATTGTAAGATCATAGTAGATGGTCTGATCGTTCTCGCCGGGCTTTGCCCAGTGGATGGGGATCGCATAACCGTTTGTGATGTAGTAACCTTCCTGACCTGCGCCGATACAGTTATAAATAAGATATCCATGGTCATCATATACTGAATAGCCTACGCTGTAAAGGATGAGGTTCTTAAAGCTCATAACCTTGTTATCGTCAAGAGGATCTACGTGAGCATCACCGTAGCAGTAGTAATCATAGGTCTTGGTGTCCTCGTTGTAGATGAGCTTTGAATTGTTGTGAGGATAAGGAAGATCGATCTCCTTAACCGCAAATCCGTCTGCACGATCGGAGTAATCCTTCTCAACATTTGAGAACTCGAAGTGAGGTCCCTGATAGTAATCATTGTAGGTCTCGGTATAACCGGCCTTTTCAACTCTGGAAACAAGTCCTGCGTAGCTCTTGTCCTGATCTGCGTTGTAGTAGCTATCGGATGTAACGTACTCGGTGTACTCCCAGTTCTTACCGTTGGTGAATCTTGCGAAGCCGCCGCTTAAGTTGTTGGACCAGTCCTTCTCAAGATACTGGTTGATGTAGTAAGGGCCGCCGTCGTGAACGAGGATCGCATTCCACTCACCTGCGAGCAATACGTTGGTGGGACGTGTACTACGTACGGAACCGAACTGCTCAAGGTTCTTCCAGTCCTTAACAAGACACATAAGACGAGTGATACGTCCGTTTGCGGTGGAGTTCATAAGCTCGTAAACAACATCCGCGTTGTTAAGGCCGATATGAGGATAAGCCTTTGTCTCATTGTCTACCATGCAGGCGATGGGACGCTGGTTCTGAAGGTCGATGGAAATGAACTCGTTTGTAAGTTCGCTTCTGTACATTCCTTCGGGAACGGGCTCCTCAACAGCTTCCTGTGCGGGCTCCTGAACCTCTTCCTCTGTCTTGTCGCCGACTTCGGGGATAAGCTCCTCGATAGGTGTTTCGGAAATGGATACTTCTGTCTTGCTTGCAGATGTATCTCCGCTCTTGTCACCGCATGCGGCAAATGCCAAAGAAGCGATAGCTAAAATTGCAACTATGCCTAAATGCTTTTTCATATGTATTTCTCCTTGCAAAAACAATATTATTGATAAACGCAAGATGTATTGTATCACACTTTATTCATTTTTCCACCCTTTTTGAAAATCTTAATAAAAACGCAATTATTCCTTCCCTTGTTTTCACCGGCCCCGCAAAATGATATAATCGGACTTGGAATGTGCTTACAGGCACTTTCATATTATTAATAAAAACAAAAAGGCGGACAATTATGGGAAAATATTTCGGAACCGACGGCTTCAGAGGAAAAGCCGGTGTTGTTCTTACTTCGGATCACGCATATAAAACGGGTCGCTTCCTCGGAATGTATTACGGTAAGGAAAAAGCCGCAAAGATCGTTATCGGAATGGATACGAGACGTTCCGGCGACATGCTCTCTTCTGCTCTTTGCGCAGGTATCACCGCATCGGGCGGAAATGTATATCTTCTTAATGTAACTACCACCCCCTGTGTAAGCTTTATAACAAGGACAGAAGGCTTTGACTGCGGCATTATGATCTCCGCAAGCCACAACCCCTTCTTCGACAACGGTATCAAGCTCATGAATTCCGACGGAGAAAAGATGAGGGACGATGTACAGGGGCTCATCGAGAAATATATCGACGGAGAATATGAAGAGATCCCCTTCACTTCGGAGGATAAGATCGGTACCGTAACCGACTACAAGGAAGGGATCAGTAAATATATCGAGTACTTAAAGGGTATCGCACCCTTCTCCTTCAAGGGCCATAAAGTTGCTCTGGACTGCGCGAACGGAAGTGCTTCCTTCATCGGTCCCGAAGTATTCAAAGCACTTGGTGCCGAGATCGTTGTCATGGGTAACACCCCCGACGGTGTGAACATCAACGCCGGAGTAGGTTCCACACATCTTGAGGCCCTTCAGAAGTTTGTTGTTGAAAACGGCTGTGAAGCGGGACTTGCCTTCGACGGTGACGCTGACAGATTCCTTGCCGTTGATGAAAAGGGCGAGCAGGTCAACGGTGACAAGGTCATGTACATCTGCGGAAAGTACCTTCACGACAAGGGCAGGCTTAAGAACAACACGGTGGTCACAACCATCATGTCAAACTTCGGTCTCTACAAAGCCTTTGAAGCCGCAGGTATTTCATATGAGAAGACCGATGTAGGTGACAAATATGTATATGAAAATATGAAAGCCAACGACCACATCCTCGGCGGAGAACAGTCGGGTCACGTTATATTCAGAGAATACGCCCGCACCGGCGACGGTCTTGTAACCGCCATCAAGCTGATGGAAGTCATGCTCGATACAGGCAGGACGCTTTCCGACCTTGCTTACGAAGTTACCATGTTCCCTCAGGTACTTAAGAATGTTGAAGTGGATGACAAGGATCTTACCCTTAACGATCCCGCAGTAAAGGCTTCCGTTGAGGAATGCACAAAGGCACTTGGAGCTGACGGACGCGTTCTTTTGAGAAAGAGCGGTACAGAACCCGTTCTCAGAGTCATGGCCGAAGCGGCCACTAAGGAAGACTGTGAAAAATACACGGACCTCATGATCGAAGCCATGAAGAAGTCCGGCCACCTTATAAAGGTCCGTTAGGAGGGATAAAATGAAGCTTACCATTAACGATCTTTACGATCTTGAACACACCAAAGCCGCAGAATATCTTAAGCAGTTTACCTATCCCTGGGAAGCACTTGCAGGCATATCCGACATGATAATCGAGCTTGGAAAAAATCTTCCGGCGGATGAATTCGACAACCCTTCCGAAAATGTATGGATCGCCAAAGATGCCACTGTATTCCCCACGGCTTACATCGCCGGCCCCTGCATCATCGGTCACAAGACCGAGGTACGGCCAAGCGC
>JAEEIN010000059.1 GCA_016281385.1 Lachnospiraceae bacterium
GTTGAGAACGGCTATCACGGATTTCTGATGCAGCACCGTTTTCCTTTCTGTGTTGTTTTTATAGATACGGATCCTGCCACCCTTGATGTCAATGTACATCCCCAGAAAGCGGAAATAAGATTTTCGGAGATCGCGGATGTCTCAAAGGAGATTGCAGAAACCGTTGCGGATGCGCTTCATGAGCCTGAACTTATACCTGTGGTTAAGATAGATGAGCCAAAACCGCAAGAAACATATAACGTTTGCGAAACAACCGTGGACAGTCTGCCAGAAGAAACAGAAGATAAGAGATTCGAATCTCCCGCGGAAACCCTGTTTCCGAGCAAACCCGAAAAACCCGCTCCTCCCAAAAAAGAAGTTATCCCTCAGGCATTCGAGACCAGGCGCTACAATGAGGTCATCGAAAAAGTCATGGAGGATTCTCCCAGGGAAGAAGAACTTACCTATAAACAGCAGGATCTGTTCGAAGAAAGGCTCATAGATGACAAGCCTTTAAAAGAGTACACAATAATCGGACAGGTATTTAAGACCTACTGGCTCATAAGCCTTAATGACAATCTCTACATAGTGGACCAGCATGCGGCTCACGAGAAGGTCAATTACGAAACCTTCCTTAAGGCATATCTGTCGGATGAATCCATTGCCACTCAGATGATCTCACCCCCGGTGGTCGTCAGTCTGACCCCCGGACAGGCCGTGATACTTAATGAGAATCTCGAGTTGTTCAACAAGATCGGTTACGAGATAGAAGATTTCGGTGATAAAAGCTATGCCATAAGGGGAGTTCCCATGAACCTCTACGGCTTTGAACAAAGAGAACTGTTCATGTCCCTTATAGAAGAAATTTCCGTAAAGGACAAAGTATATACCCCCGAACTGATCCTTGAAAAGCTGGCTTCCATGTCTTGCAAAGCCGCCATCAAAGGAAACAATGCCGTATCATATGAAGAGATGAAGGTCCTGATGGACAAGCTCATGAGCCTGGATAATCCCTACAATTGTCCCCACGGCCGTCCCACCTTCATTTGCATAACAAAAACGGAACTGGATAAGAAATTCAAGAGAATCGTTTAATGAAACCATTAGTGATCATTTCAGGCCCCACGGCCGCAGGAAAAACAAAGATCTCCATAGAGCTTGCAAAAAGGATAAAGGGCGAGATAATCTCAGCCGATTCCATGCAGGTTTATAAATATATGGACATCGGTTCCGCAAAGATCACCGAAGAAGAAAAAGAAGGGATCCCCCATCATCTTATAGACGTTCTTGATCCCGCTTCGGAATTTAACGTTGCAACCTTTCAGGCACTTGCAAAAAATTCAATAAACGATATACTATCGAGAGGTCGCATTCCCATCGTGGTGGGTGGAACGGGTTTCTATATCCGTGCGTTACTGTACGATACGGATTTTAGCGAATCCTCCGGCGAGATCTCTGATATCCGCTCAAGACTTGAAGAAGAGGCAAGGACCAAAGGCCCCGACTTCTTATTTGAACGTCTGCGGGCAGTGGATCCCGAAAGCTGCGAAATAATACATAAGAACAACATAAAACGTGTCATAAGGGCATTGGAGTTTTATGAGGAAACCGGAGAAAAGATAAGCACTCACAACGAGACCATGCATGAACGCCCCTCACCTTATGATTTTGCGTATTTTGTTCTTACAAAGGATCGGGAAAAGCTCTATGCGGATATTGATAAGCGTGTGGACATCATGCTTGAGAAGGGACTGCTTGATGAAGTCAGGCATTTAAAAGAAATGGGGCTTTCCCGGGAAAACACTTCGATGCAGGGACTGGGATACAAGGAGATCCTTGATCACCTGGACGGACAACTGTCCCTTGAGGAAGCGGTCTATATAATAAAGCGCGACACCAGACATTTTGCCAAGAGGCAGCTTACATGGTTTCGCAGGGAAAAAGATGTCATCATGATCAATAAGTCCGAGTTTAGGGACGATGAAGCGATCCTTGAGATGATGACGGATGTTTTGAAACAAAAGGAGATATTGTGAACAACGAAGTAACAAAAGCGATCTATCTTGAAAACGGCATAGATCCCGATGTATATGATTTCTGCGCAAAGGCTCTCGACGGTCTTAAGGAAAGATTCGAGGAGATCGACAAAAGGGCCGAACTCAACCAGTTAAAGGTCCTTAAAGCCTTCCGCGACAACAGGGTGAGCTATGAATGCCTTCAGGGCTCCACAGGCTACGGTCACGATGATATAGGCCGTGATACCCTTGAAGCCGTATATGCTTCGGTATTTAAGACAGAAGATGCTCTTGTGCGCCCCCAGATCACCTGCGGTACCCACGCCCTTGCATTGGCTCTTATGAGTAACCTTCGCCCGGGAGACGAGCTGTTAAGCCCCGTGGGCAAGCCTTACGATACCCTTGAGGAAGTTATCGGTATAAGGCCTTCAAGAGGTTCACTTGCAGAATACGGCATAACCTATCGTCAGGTTGAACTTTTGAGCGGAGACCGTTTTGATTATGACGGTATCAGAGCTGCCATAAACGAACGCACAAAAATGATAACGATCCAGCGCTCAAAGGGTTATCAGACAAGAAAGTCCTTCAGCGTTGACGAGATCCGTGAACTCATAGAATTTGTAAAATCCGTTAAACCCGGTGTTCTTGTTATGGTTGATGACTGCTACGGTGAATTCACCGAGCTTCATGAGCCTTCGGAATACGGTGCGGATATGATGGTGGGATCCCTTATAAAGAATCCCGGCGGCGGGCTTGCCCCCATCGGCGGATATATCGTCGGAACCCATGAGTGCATCGAAAATGCAGCTGCAAGGCTTACAAGCCCCGGCTGCGGAAAGGATGTGGGTGCTTCCCTCGATGTATTGAGAAGCATGTATCAGGGCTTTTTCCTTGCTCCCACGGTTACCGCAAGTGCCATGAAGGGCGCTATATTTGCAGCCGCTGTCTATGAGAAGCTGGGATACGAGACGATCCCGAAAGCGGAAGAGTCAAGGCACGACATAATCCAGGCCATCAGATTTAATGATGCCGATAAATTAATTGCTTTCTGTAAGGGTGTGCAGGCAGCTTCCCCCGTGGATTCCCATGTAACTCCCGAGCCCTGGGCAATGCCCGGATACAATGACGAGGTCATAATGGCCGCAGGCGCTTTCATTCAGGGGGCCAGCATAGAGTTTTCCGCAGACGGTCCTTTGCGTCCTCCCTATGCCGCATATTTCCAGGGTGGAATAACCTGGCCCCATGTGAAATTCGGCATCATCAATACCGTACAGGAACTGAAAAATAAAAATCTCGTTACTGTTTAAATAATCGTCGAAATATGATATTATAAAGTTTCGGTACAGCATTTTACAAAGATCAGGAACAGGAAGGATAAACATGAACAGTCACTCCTTTGGTATAGACTTAGGTACCAGCAATATAAAGATCTACAGTCATCTTGACGACAGCATCTTCATTGAGAAGAACATGATCGCCGTCAAGAATAAAGTCGGAGTTCTTGCATACGGTGACTCGGCTTATGAAATGTATGAGAAAGCCCCCGGCTCCATCAATATTTCATATCCATTGTCAAACGGTGTTATCGCCGACATCAAAAATATGGAGATCCTCATTAAGTTCTTTATGAGCAACATCATGAAGAACAACGTAAAACCCGCCGATTTCTTCATGGCGGTCCCCACGGATATCACCGAGGTTGAGAAGCGTGCTTTCTATGACCTTATCAAGGAATCCGATGTAAAGGCCAGAAAGATCATGGTAGTGGAGAAGGCCCTTGCAAACGGTCTTGGTATGGATATTGACGTTAAGAGCGCTCAAGGTGTTCTTATTGCGGATGTAGGTTATAACACCACCGATATTTCCATCATCTCCTTGGGCGGTATCGTAATAAGCCGTATGATCAAATGCGGCGGTCTCATCTTTGACGAAACCATTAAGAACGTTATCAGAAACGAGCTTTGTTTATACATCGGCGGAAAGACTGCCGAGCAGGTTAAGATGCAGTTAAGGGATCTTGAGGCTCAGAGAGAGGATGCAGTGGTTTACGGACGCGACATCGTGACCGGTCTTCCCGTTGAGCGTCACATTGAAACCGCCAAGATAGACGAAGCCCTTGCGGATAACTTCAACACCATAGTCGATAACATCAAGATAGTTCTCGAGAGAACTCCTCCGGAACTTTCAGCCGACATCTTCAGACACGGTATATATCTTACCGGCGGCGGAAGTCTGGTAAATCATCTTGCGGAAACTATCGAGAAGGGCACGGGATTAAAGGTAAACCGCGCTGCCGAACCTTTGTCAAACGTTGCCATCGGCCTTTCAAAAGTAATAAACAACGAGTATTTCACATCCGTTGCGTATTCCATAGAAGGAATGAGTAAATGAGTCCGGTAGTAAAGCCTAAGAGGGAGAAATTTACTTTACCGAGTAAATATCTCCTTTTTATTTTAACGATCATATGCTGTCTGATGATGGTTATCACCTTCACCACAGACGTGTTCAACAAGCCCCTCAATTATGTGGTGGGCTATATTATAGTGCCTTATCAGAAGGGTATCTCCTCCATCGGAAGTTATTTTTCCGAGAAGAAGGATGCCCTTGTTAACGTCTATGATCTTCTAAACGAAAACGCCAACTTAAGAAATCGTATTGCAGAGCTTGAAGAAGAAAACACAAGGCTTTTACAGGACAAGTATGAGTTAAACACTCTTCGTGAGCTTTACGAGCTTGACCAGACCTACGATTCCTATACAAAGGTTGGTGCGAGAGTCATATTCAGGGATTCCGGAAACTGGTTTTCCACGTTCATCGTCGATAAGGGTTATAAAGACGGTATCACTCCGAATATGAACGTTTTATGCGGTAACGGTCTTGTGGGAAGGGTGTCTGTGGTAGGTCCCAACTGGGCTCAGATAACCTCCATCATTTCCGACAATTCCAATGTCAGTGCAACTGTCATCAATACCCAGGACAATATCATTGTTTCCGGCGATCTGGCATCAATGGACAATAACGTTATCCTGTTTTCCCAGCTCATTGATGAGGAGCAGAAGGTTACAAAGGGCGACAAGATCGTAACAAGCGACATAAGCGACAAATATCTTCCGGGTATCCTTATCGGCTACATCTCCGATATTGCGGACGACCCCAACAATCTTACAAGATCGGGAACGATCCTTCCCGCCGTTGACTTCGAGCATATAGAAGAAGTCCTCATAATTCTTGACATGAAACAGTCGGTTTCCGACGAGGAACTGAAAAACGGCTACAATTCCCTTAATTTTTCGGATGAGATCCTTAACGAAGAAGAAGGAGAAGAGGAGAATACGGAGGACGGCGAATAATGAAAAGATTTATCGTTACCGTCCTTCTTCTTATAACTCTTTTTGTTTTTCAGGGAACGGTATTTGCAAGCCTTAATTTTGCAAACACATCTCCGAACCTGCTGATCATCCTCATCGTTTCCCTTTCCCTTATGAGAGGCGAAAAGACGGGAGTGATCCTCGGATTCTTTGCAGGTATACTCATGGATGTTTTCATGGGGACCACCATCGGTCTTTACGCATTGATCTTTATGTATTTAGGATACGCAAACGGCAGTTTTCACAGGGTGTTTTTCCCCGAAGACATCAAGCTTCCCATGATAATGATCGTCGTAAGCGACATATTCTACGGGTTCCTTGTTTATATCCTTCTTTTCCTTTTACGCGGAAGGACCGATTTTTCATTTTATTTTTCAAACGTCATTCTGCCTGAAGCCATCTATACCATTGTCATCACGATCCTTTTGTATCCTCTGATATTATGGATAAACAAGCTTCTTACACAGGACGAACAAAGAAAGGCAAAGAAATTTGTTTCATAAGTGGAAAGACTATTTTTTAAGCTTAATAACAACAAGGGTCATCTACCTTATCATTGCCTTTTGTATCCTCTGCGGGATACTGATCCGTCGTATCTTCACCCTTCAGATCATCGAAGGAGAGCAGTATCTTACCAGTTTTGAGTTAAAGACAAAAAAGGAGATA